>NZ_CAKJTR010000005.1:41716-56999 GCF_917627355.1 Protofrankia sp. Cj3
CGGCGGAGCCGACACGGCCGAGGCACGGCACGGCTGCGGTGATGCATGATCAAATCTTTACGCCGTAGCCTATTACACTGTGGACGAACTGGATGTCTGGCGGACCCTGCCGGCCAAGCAACAGCCGAGCTGGCCCGACCCGGTGGAACTGGCCGCGGCCCGTGACCGGTTGGCGATCCTCCCGCCGTTGGTCACCGCGCCGGAAATTCGGGTGCTGACCGAACGGCTGGGGTCGGTCGCCCGGGGCGAGGCGTTTTTGCTCCAGGGCGGCGACTGCGCGGAAACCTTTGCCGCGAACACCGCCGACAAGATTCGTGACAAGGTGAAAACGCTGCTGCAGATGGCGGTTGTGCTTACCTACGGCGCGAGCGTGCCGGTGGTGAAGGTCGCCCGGATAGCCGGTCAGTATGCGAAGCCGCGGTCAGCCGACATCGAGGCGAGCACGGGGCTGCCGTCCTACCGCGGTGACGCGGTCAACGGCATCGCCGCGACGGCCTCGGCCCGCCGGCCCGACGCCCGCAGACTGGTGGATGCCTACCATGCCAGCGCGGTCGCGCTGAACCTCATCCGCTCCTTCGCCACCGGCGGATTCGCCGATCTGTCGAAGGTGCACGAGTGGAACAAGACGTTCGTGCGGGACTCCGCGGCTGGGCGCCGGTACGAGCTCATGGCCACCGACATCGAGCGGGCGTTGTCGTTCATGGCGGCCTGCGGCATCAGTCCCGAACGTGCGCCCAGCCTGCACGGCGTCGAGCTGTTCACGAGCCATGAGGCGCTCCTGCTGGAGTACGAGCGGGCGCTGACCCGGACAGAGGAGGCGAGCGGCGCGGTCTACGATCTCTCCGCGCACATGCTCTGGATCGGTGAACGTACCCGTCATCTCGATGGCGCGCATGTGGACCTGATGTCCCGGGTCGGCAACCCCATCGGGTGCAAGGTGGGCCCGAACGCATCCCCGGACGACGTCCTCGCGTTGGTCGATCGGCTTGACCCTGAGCACATCCCAGGCCGTTTCACGGTCATCACCCGGATGGGAGCGGGCCGCGTCCGCGAGGTGCTTCCCGCGATTATCGAGAAGGTCAACTCCGCCGGGCATCCTGTGGTGTGGTCGTGCGATCCCATGCACGGCAACACCCGTGACGTGAACGGGGTGAAGACCCGGCACTTCGACGATGTCCTCGACGAGGTGTTCGGTTTCTTCGAGGTCCATAAGTCGCTGGGCACCCATCCTGGCGGCGTGCATATCGAGCTCACCGGTGACAACGTGACGGAGTGCCTCGGTGGTGGCGAACAGATCGGTGAGGCCGATCTCGCCGGTCGGTACGAGACCGCATGCGATCCGCGTCTCAACACCGGCCAAGCCTTGGAGCTGGCCTTCCTCGTCGCTGAGATGCTTCAGCAGGGCGCCTCCGGGGTGGCGCCTGCCAGCGCCCGGGTAGCGCCTGCCAGATCCACCGGGGCAACATAGATCATCTTTGTCGATCCAGCGGGCGTGGCGGAGCTGATCGCGGGAGCTGGCTGGGTCAGCCCGGGTCGGCGGAGTCCAGCAGACCCGCCACGATGCCCTCGGGATCGACAGCGGGATCGCTCTCGGTCGGTGGCGCGCTCGGCGTCCGCGATGCCCCGGTGGCCGGGGTGGTGGTTGCGGTCGCGGTGCTGGTGTTCGCGGGCTGTCCGGTGGTAGCCGGGCTGGTGGGGCTCACCGCCGGGAGATCGGTAGTGACCGTGCTCGGTGCGCTGGGGGTTGTCGGGACACCCGCGCCGGAGACCGGTGTGGGGGACGGGCTCATCGGCGGCGTCCCGTCCGTGTCCTGGCGGGCCGGCTGCCGGGTGCGCGAACCGTCCGCCTGGGTGGGAGCGGCCTGCGGGGCGCTCCCACGCGACGGCGTCGCGATTACGGCGGTGACGGTGTCGTTCACACCATGCACGTAGTCAAGAGCTGCGGAGGCCATCGTGCGCAGCTGACCGCCGGGCAGGCCGTCGAGCAGCGCGCGCAGATCTCGGGACTGGTCGGTGGTGAAATCCCGGACCGTGCGCAACGCGTCATCGCTGCCGCTGCGGGCCTCGGCGACCAGCACCTCCCCACCGGCCGACGCCTCGTTGCGCCAGGCCGTGAGGAGAGCGCGAACCTCGGTGGTCCTCCTCGGGAGCAGCCCGTCGTCCATGATGGTGCGGATCTCCCCGAGCCTGGTCCGGGCAATGTCGAGATGGACCTTGGCTTTTTCCACCCGGCTGTTGGTGAGATCGAGCTGGATCTGCTCGACTCGGAGCTTGAGCCCGTAGAAAGGCTCACCGGGAAGCGCCCGATCGGTGTTGACCGCGATGCCCGTCACCACGACCGAGGTGGCGAGGGCACCGATCAGGGCCGGGCGGACGCAGACCCGCGCGCGGGAGCCGCGCGCGGGAGTACGCCCGGCGCTGGTCAGGAGCTCGGTAGCCGGGAGCTCGCTAGCCGGGAGCGCCGCGGCCGGTAGCTCGCTGCTCAGCAGCCAGGTGTCCGAGGTTTCCGCGCACAGCAGGGCGCGCAGGGACGCGCGGAACTCCTCCCGCGGCGATACCTGTTCAACCGCTCGCAGCGCGCTGACGACATCCATCCTGGCGCGGTCGCGTGAGCTGACGACGGGCTGTCGACCGTCCGTTAACCGGTCGAAGTGTTCCGCTCGCCGCCGAGTGAGTGGCACTCCCACGGACGTCCCCCTGTTCCCCCTGTACGGTGCGCCGTCCAGGCGCTGATCGGCACCCGTATACACCGTCCGGTCCCATGGTGACGGGGAACACCCCGCGTGGGCACGTATCTCGCCCTCGCCGCCCATGGTGATTCGTCCGGGTGGGCCGGTACACCCGGGGATACACCCATTCTGAACGATCGCCAGATAGTCATCCGCACTATCCCACTGTGAGGGTCACCTTGGTGCCCCGGTCGACCGTGCTGCCGGCGGGCGGGTTCATGCTCTTGACGGTGTCACCGAAGAGGCCGAACCCGTCGCGCTCGGCCTTCAGCCCGGCGCGCTGCAGTTCCCGGGCGGCGGCCGGGTACCTGAGCCCGACAACATCGGGAACCTGGACCAGCTGGCCGTCGCCACCCCCGCCGTTGCCGTTGCCCCCGTTGTCGGCGGGGCCCTGGGAGACGAACAACGTGACCGTGGAGCCGCGATTGACCTGCTGTCCTGGATCAGGGGAGGTACGTACGACGCTGTTGACGGGGACGGTGTCGTCGTTGATGTTCTGAGCGATGACTTTGAGGCCGATGGCCTGGAGCTGATTCCGGGCCTGCTCGAAGGGCTGCTGGATGACGTTGGGCAGCACGAGGGTGGCCGGACCGGTGCTGACGACCAGCGTTACCTGGGCGCTCTGGGCGAGCTCGGTGCCCGCGACCGGGTCTGTTCTGATCACGTTGCCGGCCACGATCGTGTCGCTGGCCTCCTGGCGTGACACGGCCGCCACGTTGAGCTGCTGACGGGTGAGCCGGCTCTGGGCTTCGGCCACCGTCAGGGTGGCGACGTCGGGTACCCGGACCTTCGCCTTGCCCAGGCTGAGGCGTATCCGCACCGTGCTGTTGGGCTTCACCTCGGCGGCAGCGGCCGGAGCCTGCTCCATGACCTTGCCCTCGGCAAACGTGTCGCTGGTGGCGGGATCGTCGAAGGCCGCGAGCAGCCCGGCGTCGGTGAGCCGGCGTTCGGCCGTGGCCCGGTCGAGACCGACCAGCGGGGGAACCCGCACCGTGCCCGGCCCGGCCAGCACCTTCATCGCCGCAAGCCCCCCGAGCAGGGCGATGAGGGAGACGATCGCTATCGCGGCGAGCCGGCCGCGTGACCAACGCGGCTGTGGCCGATAGCGCGGCTCGAGACCGTGTGGTTCCCCGCCAGCCAGTTCGTAGCCGGTGGTTGCTCGCGACCGGCTGGCTGCCGGCAGCCCCCAGTGGGCACCGCCGACGTAATCGGCGGGCTGACCGGAGTCCTGACCGGGCTCCGGCAGGTACGCCGCGAGCTGGCGTAGCTCGTCCAACATGGCGCCGCCGTCGGGTGGCCGTTGGTTCGGGTCGCGTGCCGTGGCGCGCAGCACGAGCGTGTCCAGCGCGGCGGGGATACCCGGCACGACGGTGGATGGCGCGGGAACCTCGCCGTGGACCGCCTGGTAAGCCACTGACATCGGGGTGCTGCCGGTGTGGGGCAACTGCCCGGTCAGCATCTCGTAGAGCACGACCCCGGCGGCGTAGATGTCACTGCGGGTGTCGGCCGATCCGTCGCTGACCTGTTCCGGCGCCAGATAGCCGACCGTTCCCATCACCACACCTTGTGTCATGGCGTAGGTTGACTGGCTGAGGGGCCGGGCGAGCCCGAAGTCCGCGACCTTCACCTGGCCGTCGTTGCCCAGGAGGATGTTCTCCGGCTTGATGTCGCGATGTATGATCCCGGCCTCATGGGCCGCGGTGAGAGCTTCGAGGACCGGCTCGATGATCTCGACGGCATCGGTCGGGGACAGCCGGCCGCGGCTGCCGATATACTGGCGCAGAGTCTGGCCCCGCACAAGCTCCATCACCAGGTAGGTCACATTCCCGTGGGGGCCGTGATCACTGCCCTGGTCGAGGATGGAGACCGCGCGCGGAGTGTTCAGCCGGGCCGCGGCGGTCGCCTCCTGGTGGAAGCGCCGGATGAAGTCCTGGTCGTGGGCGAGGGCCGGATGCATGACCTTGAGAGCGACCAGCCGGTCAAGCCGGTTGTCGTGAGCGACGTAGACCGTCGCCATCCCGCCCACGGCAATGCGTTCCTGCGCGGTGTAGCGCCCGTCCAGTAACCGTCCGATGACGGGGTCTGCGACGGTCGCGTCCATATCGCACAGCTTACGATCGAGCGCTGCCACCGCGGGCATCCGGTCGTAGGAGCGTGTTTGAGATCGGGCTTTCGATCAGTGAGCCGCGTCCAGGCGCCCCCTGGCAAGGCGGGAGGCCGAAGCGATACCGGATGAGTTGTCTCGGTTCGGCTGACAACGCAGCCAGGGGGCGCCTGGGCACGGCGAGCCGGAATGACGATCTCAAACACGCTCTGAGAGCCGGGTGTGAAACGCGGATATGCCGCAGTCGCCACCGGCTACCCTCGCTGGCATGAAGCGGATCGTGGTTGTGGGCGCGGGGCTCGCGGGGCTGCGTACCTGTCAGGAGCTGCGGGCTGCCGGCTACACCGGGGCGCTGGCCCTGCTCGGCGCGGAGGAGCACGTCCCCTACGACCGGCCGCCGCTGTCGAAGGCCGTGCTCGCCGGGCGTCGTGACGACACCGCGTTGCCCCTTGGCCAGATCGATGCCGAGCTGCTGCTCGGCCGGCGCGCTACCGGGCTGCGGCCGGGGATCGTCGAGACCGATCGCGGTCCGCTTGATTGCGACGGGCTGGTTATCGCCACCGGAGCCGACCCGGTGCGGTTGCCCGGGGACGGGCCGCAGCGCGTCCTGCGCACCATCGACGACGCTCGCGCGTTACGGGCCGTCCTGCGTCCCGGCCTTCGGCTGGCGGTGGTCGGAGCGGGCTGGATCGGCGCGGAGGTGGCGACGACCGCCGCGGCCGCGGGGGCGGCGGTGACCGTCGTCGAGGCCGCGAGCGTTCCGCTGGCGCAGGCGCTGGGGGAGGCGGTCGGCGCCCGCATGATCGACTGGTATGCCCAGGCCGGCGTGGCGTTACGGCTGGGTACATCGGTGCGTGCCGTCCGGCCGGACGGGCTTGATCTCGTCGGCGGGGAGCGGCTGCCCGCGGACGAGATCGTGGTAGGCATCGGGGTGCGGCCGGCCACCGGCTGGCTCGCCGGCTGCGGGATCGCGCTCGACCGCGGGGTCGTCGTGGATGAGCACCTTGCCGCCGAGTGGTCCACACCGGTCGTCTGTGTGGGTGACAGCGCCGCGTGGTGGTCACGGCGCTACTCGGCACGGATGCGGGTCGAACACTGGGACTGTGCCCAGCGGTCACCCGTTGTCGCCGCCGCCACCCTGTTGTGTACGGCCGCGGGCGCACCACTGGCGGACGCCCCGGTCTATGACCCGGTGCCCTACTTCTGGTCGGAGCAGTTCGGACGCATGATCCAATTTGTGGGCCGCCGCCCGGCCGGCACGAAGCCGGTCTGGCGGGGTGACCCGAGCCAGCCCAAGGGCTGGTCAGCTGGCTGGTTCGACGATGCCGGCCAGCTGACGGGGGTGGTCGCGGTCGGCCGCCCAGCTGACGCCGTGCGTGGCCGGCGCATGATGCTGACCGGCGTGTCGATCGATCCGGCCGGGTTCGCGGACGTGTCGGTGCCGTTGGGCTGACCCGTGTTGGCCGGGCTGAGCCACGCTGTTGGGCTGAACGGTCATGAGTCGCCGCTGTTTCCGGGCAGCCCCCTGTCGGGATGCTGGTGAGACGATTACTACAGTGCCTGGGTGCCCCGCATTCACCTGGTCTCGAACCTGCCCGGCGCGAGCGTTCTCGGCGACCACCTGCGGGGCGCCGGGCTTGGGCCCACGTCCGCACGATCCGCGGACGCGCTTCTCGTGCTCATTGACCGTCCCCTCGACGATGTTGAGCAGGACGTGCTGGACCGTGCGCGGCAGTCCGTCCCCGTGTTGCTCGCCGGTCCCACGCTGCGCTCACTGCCGCCGGACAGCCCGCTGGTCGAGGCGTTGGGGCTGCTGCCCGGGAGAGTGACGCCGGTCCACGAGCTCCGGCTGATCCCGGGGCCGGACGGCGGTGAGTTCACCGCACGGATCGGCGCCTTCCGCCCGGTCGACCAGTGGGTCGTTTCCGACAAGATCGCCGATGACGTGCAGCAGCTGCTGATGGTTCGCCACGAGCTCGCGGACCATCCGGTGTGCACCTGGCGCCCGTCGACAGGCCTCGGCATGTTCACGGTCGGCTCGAGCGACCGCACGCTGGCTGATCCGGCCTACCACCGACTGATCGGCCGGTGGCTGCGCCATGCCCTGGGGGTCCTTGACGCGCCGCCGGTACGGGTGGGGCTGCTCGGTACGGCCGACTCCGCCGCCATCCATCACCTGGCCGTCGAGGCGACCGAAGGCCTGGAGATGGCCGCGGTCTGCGACGGGGGATCCCGCCCGCCGGCTCGTGGCGGCGATCGCGGTGCCCGCCGGATCGCCAATCCAGCCGAGCTGGTGAGTGATCATGACGTGGGCCTCGTCATCGTCGCCACGCCGACGCATACCCACGCCGAGTGGGCCATGCGGGCGCTGGAGGCCGGGAAGCACGTCGTGGTCGAGGAGCCGTTCTGCCTGTCCACCCAGGAAGCTGATGATCTCATCTCCGCCGCGGCCGAGCGGGGGCTCGTCCTGGCCGTGCACGCCGACCAGCATGACGACCCCGGTTACCGGGCGCTGCGGGCCGCGGTGCGGTCGGGCGCGGTCGGCGACGTGCTGTGGCTGGAGACCTTCCAGGGCGCATTCGCGCGTCCCGCCGGTACCTGGCATGACGACACCAGGGTGAGCGGCGGTGTCATCTACGACCGTGGCTTCGCCCATCTGGACTGGGTCCTCGACCTGCTCACCGAACCTGTCGAGTGGGTGTCGGCAACCACGCACAAGCGGGTCTGGCACCACGTCAGCAACGCTGACCACACCCGGGTCCTGCTCCACTTCGCCGATGGCGCCGAAGCTCAGGTCACGATTTCCGACCTCGCCGCGGTGGCGTTGCCGAGGTTCCACGTCGTTGGTAGTACGGCTTCGATTATCAGCGAGACCGCGGTGGAGCCGGCGGGGCTGGCGGGGCCCAGCGCCCGGTCCGGGCGGCATTCCGAGCGGGCGCTTGACGCTTTTCCCGGCCCGCTGAACCTGGTCACCGGGGACGGGAGCCGGACCCGGCTGGCGTTTCCGCCGCCCACCCCCTCGGTTTTCCACAGCGAGCTGGCAGACCGCCTGGTGTCGGGCTGGCCGATGCCGTACCTGGTGGAGACGGCCCGGCGGGTGGTGGCCGTGATGGAGGCGGCCACCCGATCGGCGGCTGCCGGCGCGGCTCCCATCCCCCCGGCGTGACCAAGAGCTGTTGCCCGGTGTTTACTTTGACCGTGGATTGGCTGACCCTGCCCGATGTCGCTGACCGGCTCGGGGTGCCCATCACGCGGGTGCGTCAGATGGTGCGAGACCGTAAGCTGCTGGCCGTACGCTCCGGGGGTGTCCTACGGGTGCCTGCCGATTTCATCGTCGACGGAGCGGTCATCAAAGGTCTGCCCGGCCTGCTGACAGTGCTGGCGGATGCGGGGTTTTCCGACGAGGAGTCGATGGGCTGGCTCTTCCGGGACGACCCGACCCTGCCCGGTACCCCGGTGCGGGCGCTGACGGAGAACCGCGGCCGGGAGGTCAAACGCCGGGCCCAGGCACTGGCTTTTTAAGGCTCTTGTAAGGACCGTCCGGCCGCCGCTGGTCGTGGCTGGTCGCCGCGGCCGTTGATCCGCGCGAATGAGAAGCGGCTGGGCGGGCCCGGTCGTGGCGGGTATGCTGTGCCGCCGGGTATGTCACACGTAAGGTCATGGGTATGGTGCGGGATTCTGATGCGCTGGTATCTCGTACGGCCGAGGCGCGGCTGGTGCGGCTTGCCGATGCCCGGCTCTACCTGTGTACCGGGCTCCGGCCGGCGTTTCCCGAGTTTCTCGACGATGTCCTCGCCGCCGGGGTGGACGTCGTCCAGCTGCGTGAAAAGGGTCTGGAGTGGCAGCCCGAGGCCGCTGGGCTTGCCGCGACGCGCGAGATCGCCCAGGGGCGTGGCGCGCTGGTGAGCGCCAACGATCGGGCCGATCTCGCCGCCTTCACCGGGGTGGACGTGCTGCACGTGGGGCAGTGCGATATCCCGCCCCAGCTGGCCCGTCAGCTGCTCGGTCCGGACGTGCTGATCGGGCAGTCCACTCATGATATTGATCAGCTCACTGCCGCGATAGAAGATCCCGACGTGGACTACTTCTGTGTCGGGCCGGTGCGGGCGACCCCCACCAAACAAGGGCGGGCCCCGGTCGGGCTGGAGCTGCCACGTCTGGCCGCCCGGCTCGCTCCGCCGTTCGCGCTCGGGGCCAAGCCGTGGTTCGTCACCGGCGGGGTGGACGGGACAACCCTCGACGAGGTCCTTGACACCGGCGCCCGGCGGGTCGTCGTCGTCCGGGGCATCACCGAGGCCGCCGATCCGGGTGCCGCCGCGGCCGCCTTGAGCGGCCGGCTCCGCGCGGCCTGACTCACCCGACAAGCGGTGCGGCACCTGAGCTACCTCGCCGTCCTGGCGGCCTGCCTCGTCGGTACGGCGCCGTTGGAGGTATTCCTACGTACGCGGGTGTACGCGCGTCCACTGCGGCTGGTGCTGACATTGCTGCCGGTGGTCGCCGTGTTCGCCGGCTGGGACTTCTACGCGATCTCTCGCCGGCACTGGGGCTATGACCGCGGCCAGCTGACCGGGGTACTGCTGGTCGGCCGTCTCCCCTTGGAGGAGCTGCTGTTCTTCCTGGTGGTGCCGGTCTGCGCGGTGCTGACGCTGGAGGCCGTCCGCGCGGTCACGGGCTGGCCGGTGGGCGACGAGCCGGCGGTGGACGGCGGGCTGGTGGGGGAGGAGCAGTGAGCTATACCTTTCTCGCCGTCGTCGGCGTTGCCGCCACTGTCCTGATCGACTTCGCGGTGCTGCGGACCAGAGTGCTTGCCCGCAAAGCCTTCTGGGCTGCCTATGCCGTCATCGTCGTCTTTCAGTTGATGACGAATGGTGTCCTGACCGGCCTGGCGATTGTCACGTACGACCCGAATGCGATCATCGGCCGCAGGTTCGCGTATGCGCCGGTCGAGGATCTTCTCTTCGGGTTCGCGCTGGTTACCCAGACACTGTCCTGGTGGGTCTTCTGGGGGCGCCGGCTGCAACGTCGGTGACCGTGGTCAGCGCACCGGCCACAAGCGAGTGCAGGTGAGCGCGAGCGGATGTGCAGGCAGGCGATCGCCTCAGAGCGCGAGGTGCAGCCGCAAGGCGTTGTCCAGCGCGGCCATCGTCGCGGGCGGGACCTCTGCGATCCGGTTGCCGAGCCGGTCCGCGGCCACGGCTCGTACCTGCTCGGCCTGAGCTTTTGAATCGACCGCGAGCCCGCACTCAGCGGCTTTGAGCAGGACCTGGAACGGGAACACCCGATCGGTGCTGGACGTGATGGGTACGACGGTGACCACACCGCGCCCGGCACGCCCGGCCGCGCGGTTGGCGGCGTCATTACTCACGATCACCGCGGGGCGGGTCTTGTTCGCTTCTGCTCCCCGGGCTGGTTCCAGGCTGACCCAGTAGATGTCACCGCGACGCATCGGCGAGTTCGTCCGCCGTGGTGGCATCCCAGAGCCCGGCGTCACTGGTGGCGGCCCACTCGTCCCAGGCCGCGGTGTAGGCGGTTTCGATGCTGGCCGCCCGCAGCAGGCCAACAGCCTGGTGGATTACCGCGGAGCGTGACGGGATGCTGCTTGCGGCACTGAACTCGTCGATGAAGCGCACATCGTCGTCCGGCAGACTAACGCTGATCTTCATACTTTTGATGCTACCCATTGTGCTACCCCTGTGCCTACCGCATCGATGGGTGGCGGCCGGGTCTCGGCCGGCCACCACCCAAGGCCCGCGTCAGCCAGCTGGCTCGGTGGCTTTGGCCGGCGCGGCTGCCACGGCGTCGGCCGGTTCTGCCGTGTCAGCCTGTGCTGAGCTGCCGTTTTGTTCCATGGCACCGGGGAGCCCGGCAGGCGAGTCCTCGGTGGTCAGGTGGCCCGGGGCGTCCGCCGGGTAGGGAGGGTAGCCGGGCCACCAGCGTGCGCGGGCCTGCCAGACCGCCCGCCAGCTGCCCTGGTTGCCGGTGGTGCCGCGGCCGGCGCGGGTGGCGGCCACGCCGAGGCCGGCCCGCAGCGCCACGCCCAGCGCGAGCATCGCCAGGCAGAAGGTGCGCTGCCAACCGGTGCGATGGGTCCGGGCGAGGGTGGTCTTGCCGGTCAGCGTGAGGATCGTCTTGTCCGCGTGCTGGGACGACGACGCACCGCTGTGGTGGACCACAGTCGCTTCCGGCGTGATCACCGGGTCGTAGCCGGCGGCTCGGGCCCGAAGGGAGAAGTCGACGTCCTCGCCGTACATGAAGTACCGCGGGTCGAGCCCGCCGAGCTGGGTGAACCGGTCCCGGCGCACCAGCAGCAGGCAGCCGGTCACCACCCCGACGGAGGCGACGTTGTCGCGCTGCCATCCGCCGAGTGCCTCGGGGTCGAACAGCCGCGAGCCGCGCCGCGCGGTGGTCAGGCCGAGGCCGAAGCACAGGTGGCTCCACAGCGTCGGCGCGCCCCAACAGGAGCTGGGGTCGAGAGCCCGGTCGGGGGCCAGCGTGCGTCCCCCGTACACGCCGTGATGTGGATGCTTCTCGGCGAAGGCGACGAGGCGGCCCACCGCGTCGTCGATGACGACCGTGTCGGAGTTGAGGAGCAGCACGTAGCGGCCGGTGGCGGCGCTCGCCGCGATGTTGACCGCGCGGGCGAAGCCGAGGTTGGTCGGCTGTTCGATCAGCCGCACCCACGGGTAGCGCTCCTTGAGCACGGCGACGGTGTCGTCGCTGGAAGCGTTGTCGACGACGAGCACCTCGGTGCTCACGGTGTCCGGTGCCGCGTGCAGCGAGTCCAGGCAGGCCGCGGTGAGCGTGCGGGTGTTGTAAGAAATGATCAGGATTGAGACGTCGACGGCCATGCTGTCCCCCGTCCGTTGTTGCTCGGAGTGCCGGTGGGCTCGTCGTTGGTCGGCGTCGCGCTGGCCAGCGTCGCGTCGGCCAGCGTCGCGTCGGGCGAGCCGCCGCGGTGGCCGACGACTCGGGCTGGCGCGCCGACAGCGATGGCATCCGGTGGCAGTGACGTGGTCACTACCGAGTTGGCACCGACGATGCATCCGTCACCGATCGTGACACCCGCGACGACGACCACCCGGGCGCCCAGCCAGACGTTCGCGCCGATCCTGATGTCGCGTTCGTCCTTGTCCTGGTGCATGACGGGCACACCGGGCGGCGTCCGGTAGTTGGACGCGGTCACGAAGACCTCGGGAGCGAACAGCGCGTGCGCACCGATGTCGATACGGCCGGTCGAGTCACCGGCCCACAGGTAGCAGCGTTCGCCGATCTCGGCGCCGGCACCGATCGTGATGCGCTCGCCGTTGCGGATGGAGACGTTCGGTGCCAGGCGCACCCCGGGTGCCACGGTCATCAGGCGGCGCGGCCGCACGTGCGAATAGCCGTAGAAGTGCGCGATCCGCAGGATGTGCGCGTAGGCCAGCGGGTCGAGCAGCGAGCGAGCCGCCCGTAACGACCTGCTCAGGCCGCCCCCGCGCTGGTGGTCCGGCTGGTGTTGTCGCGTTCCCATGTTCTGAGGTCCCCCCGACGTAGCTTGCGGCGGGCCAGCAGCTGAGCCAGCACCACCATACCGACATAGCAGGGTATGTCGACCACTCTGCGTGGATCTTCTTTGACCACCCGGGCCCAGCCGCTCCGGCCGTTGGCGGCGGTCTCCGGTTTCGCCTCTGTCTGGCCCAGCTGGCGGTTGCCGGCGTAGACGCGGACGAGGCGGTGCAGGTGGGCGCGCACCGTCCGGGCCGGGAAGATGGTGAAGTCCAGGCCGGGGCGGGCGGCCCGTCGCTCGTCGGCACTGAACAGGGTGTAGAGGAAGAGGTCGTCGGCGATGATCTCGGGGAAGTGCTCGAAGCGTCCCCGTCCGGCCTCGTTCAGGCCCACCACGCCGGAGCCGACGTGGCTGTCGCCGACGAACGGCTGGCGCATCCACAGCCGGTAGAAGCTGCGTACCGGCCAGCTGACTCCGGTCAGGTCGACGGCCAGCCGGGGAGCCGCGGCCATCGCGGCGTCCGTGCGGAGCAGATCCGCGGTTTCCAGCAGGACGTCGCCGCGCACGACCACGTCCGCGTCCACGTAGAAGCGGGGGAAGGAGGCCACCGCCGCGTCACCGAGGTTGAGTGCCCCGGCCTTGCCGGGACGCGGCGTCTCCACCACCCGTACCCCGGCGGTTCGGGCGATCTCCGCCGTGCCGTCCGTGCACCCGTTGCACACCACGACGATGTCCAGGGCGTCCGTGGGTACCCCGGCACGCAGCGCCGTCAGGCAGCGACCGATGACCGCCTGCTCGTTGTGCGCGGGTATCACCACGCTTACGGGCGGACCACTCGGCCCGCCGTTGGCATGGGTCGGACCCACCGGAACCCGAAACATCGGGTAACTCCCCCCCCTGACGGATATGACTCGTCACTATCCCGACCGAATCGTAGGACGTCACCCAGCCGAGGCGCGACCGGGGTGCGGCGCGACCGGGGTGCGGTGCACGGTGGCCAGCGTCGCCTCCACCTATGCCGGCGAACGACGCGGTGCCGCCTGTCGACAGCCGATCCGGTTCAGCTGCGCTCACTCGTGAACGCCGTTACCGACTTTCCCGCGACTATCGGCCTACCTGCGGCCAGCGCAGGCGGGAGGAGAGGGAGGAGGGGAAGGAACGCCTGATGGAGATTGACTGCCCAGCATCGACGGCCTTGATCCGCCGCTATCGATGTCGTCCGGGCTGTTTCGGGCTGAGCCGTCCCCACCACGGAGCGCTAGTGTCAGACCGACAAGATCTGCAGATTGTCCAGCGGTCGTGCCGCGTTCGAAGACAGTCAAGGTGAGCCAAAGACGTTCTCGTTCAAGATCAATTAATTGAGAGTGTTTGATCCGTTCGGTCCGCTGTCTGGAGAGGTACATGATCATTATGGTGATTGAGCCAAGGACTGTCGAGATCGAACCCGACACGAGGGGGATGAGAACCTCTGGCGCCACAGGACACTCCAGCCCGGCACCAGTCCCGAACCCCCGCCTGTTTCCCGGTTTCAGAGGGGACTGGATGCCTAACTGAAGAGTGATCCTGCATCGGGCGCGAACCGGACACCGCCCAACACCGCCCATCTTAGAGCGACCGGCAATAGGGGGCAATAGGGGACGCGGCGTCGCGGGGCTGGGGCACGCACCTCGCCACGTTGTCGTCAGTCGCCACCCAACACCTCCGGTGGCTCCCTCCTCCGCCTCGCGCCGCACGCACCCCAGCCCCGCTCTTTGACCCACACCCCTATTGCCGGAGCCTCTTAATCATCAGATCGTCGGTGGGGGTACGCGGGTTGGCGCGGCGGACGCGGACGCGGGCGGCGCGGACGATGCCGGGGCCGGCGACAGCGACCCGCCGGCCGCGAACCACATCAACGCCCACACCGCCCGTACCGGTCTGGACCCGAGTGGCGCCGCTCCTATGACCGGCCCACGGTTGTCGGAGCTGGAGAACTGGCCGCTGCCGAACAACCGCCGCCGGCCCACCCCTCAGCTCCTCGCGCTGCTCGCCGAGGTCTATGGCACGGGAATCCACAATCTGATCGACCTCGACGACCGTGAACACCTCAGCCCCACCGACGCTCTCCTTATCAGCAAGACGCTGAGGACCGTGCGGGCCAGGCCCGAAGAACTACCGAGGCCCAGGGACGCGTCGCAGGTCGAGAGGGTCGGAGAAGGCATCAGGCCGTCCGCTCCGGCGATGGTCTCGCCAGCCGTGAACGTGATCGCTTCCCTCGGCGGCGGGTATGACCGGCAGGCGGAAATGCTCGACGTCGGCGTTCGGCTGCGGTATTTCGCGGCACCCTCCGCGCAGACCCTTTTTCTTGATTATCTTGACGGTTTCGTCGAGGACTGTGTCGCCTTCTATGAGGCGCGTGGCCCGGCCGCGTTGATGCCTCTTGTCGCGCGGCAGCGGAAGGGTGTGCAAGCCCTCGTCGAGGGCTGGCAGCTGCCCCGGGACCGTATCCGGCTGCTGCGTTCCGCCGGGCGGCTGTCGGGGCTGGCCGGCTATATGGAGGTGAACCTCGGGGACTTTCCGCTCGCGCGTGCCTACTGCGTGGAGGCGTTCACCCTCGCGCTCGCCGTCGAGGACAGCGACCTGGCGGCCTGGGTGCGGGGCACCGAAAGTCTGTGCGCCTACTACGCCGGCGACTACCGGCTGGCGTTGGAGCGGGCACGCGAGGGACAGATCTACGCCGCGGGCGGGCCGCAGGCGATTCGGCTGGCGGTCAACGGCGAAGCCCGCGCCTTGGGCCAGCTCGGTGACCGCGATGGCGTACACGAAGCCGTCGGCCGCGCGTTCGACCTCGCCGAGGGCGCCGAGCTGCCTGACGGCATGTCGCCGTGTATCTCCTTCGGCTCCTACAGCCTCGCGCGGATCGCGGCGAACGCCGCGACCGCCCACGTCGGCACCGGCGAGACCGCCCTCGTCCAGCGCTACGCG
>NZ_CAKJTR010000006.1:0-542 GCF_917627355.1 Protofrankia sp. Cj3
GCGACGGAGTCGGCGATCGCGGCACGAAGGTCGTGTGGCTTGGGCTGCCCTGCCGCCATTGGTGATCGTCCGGCTACTGGTCGAACTCGCCGTCCTGCGCGCCGGCGAGGAAGGCGGTCCATTCGGTGGCTGTGAAGCGTAGGACCGGTCCGTCTGGGTTCTTGGAGTCGCGGACGGCTCGGCCGCCGTCGGGGAGGGTGGCGACCTCGACGCAGTTGCCGCCGGTGCCGCCGGAGTAACTGCTCTTGCGCCAGTTCAGGGGGGCGTCCGCGCCGTGGGTGGTCATCGCTGTAGGTTCTCACGTGCCGCTTTGATGATCGAGAGGGTGTTGGGGGTGGGCGCGAGGGCGGAGCTGCGGAGCTGGTTCATCCAGGCTTCGTAGCGTCGGACCTCGGCCTGTTTCTCCAGGTAGAGGCTGCCCGTGGGAGCTTCGATGTAGACCGTCTCGGAGGCTCCGCCGGTGTCGGGAAAGCCCAGGATCGTGAAGCTTGCGATCATGCCTGCGTGGGCGCCCGCGGTGAACGGCACGACCTGGATCGTCA
>NZ_CAKJTR010000006.1:1161-4455 GCF_917627355.1 Protofrankia sp. Cj3
CCGCGGGTTGCTCGGCTGCCTCGATCAGCCGGTCGAGTTGCCGGGCCATGATGGTGGGGCTTCCGACGTGGCGGCGGATCACGGCCTCGTCGATGATCGCCCACAGCTGCACGGGCTGGTCTCCGGTGAGGATCTTCTGCCGGTTCATCCGGAGCTCCACGGCCCGGTCGACTTTGTGGGCGGGTAGCTCCGGGGAGGCGGCGCGGATGACCGCGCGTGCGTAGTCCTCGGTCTGGAGCAGGCCGGGGACGAGCAGGCTCTCGAACGTCGCGATCGTGGAGGCCTCGGCTTCCAGGCCGATGTAGACCTGGAACCAGCGGGGCACGAGATCACCGTAGGAGTGCCACCAGGCGGGCCTGCGGTTCTCCTTCACCAGTGCCAGCAGGGCTTGGCGCTGCTCGGCGTCGGTGACGCCGTAGAGATCGAGCAGGTCCGAGACGTTACGCAGGACGAACCGGAACTGGCCGGTCTCCATCCGGCTGATCGTCGGCCCGCTGCGATGGATGTGTTCCCCGGCCTGGTCGACGGTCAGCTCCTTGGCCTCCCGCAGGCGGCGCAGCTCCGCGCCCAGGCGCCGGCGCCGCACGGTAGGGCCTGGTGTGCTCGGCATCGCCCTCCCTTCTCCCGGTAGCAGTCTGCCAGCCCCTGCCTCGGGCCGATCAACCCTGACTCACGTATCCGTCATACGTACTTGCGTATGAGAGTTCCATAGGTGCATTCTGCCAATACCACCGGCGCCGCCCATGACGGCGCTGGGGCGTGGAACGAAGGGCACGCCAGGAGATCGATTTCCGGTCGGCAAGGGCAAGGGGGCAGGGCCATGGAGGAACACCGGTACGTGGTGTGGGACGCGGAGGGACGACCGCTGGGCGCGTTCGGTGACTTCGACGCCGCCCACGAGTGGGCGCACCGGCGCCTGCGGCAGGCGCTGACTTGCCTACCCCTGACTGTGGATGACCGGGTGGCGAAGGTCAGCCGCCTGTCGCCGGCGCGGTGTGAGCTGGTGGTGTGGGTCGAGTTCGCAGTCCTCCCGGGCTGCGACCTGCCCGGCCTCACACGGGGTGCGGGCGCTCCGCCGCATTGCCTGCCCGCGCGGCCCGCACGCGGATGAGCACTACGATCACCGGCCGCCGCACGCGTGGCGCCGCGTGGGGATCGGCATGACCGGCGGCTCCTCGTCCGCGATCCGGGTTGCGGTGGCGCATTTCCCGCCCACGATCGTCGCCGTCCCCCAGGTGCGCAGGAGCACCGTTGACACGCTCACCCTGTGGTCCGTCGACCCGGACGCCGTCAGCGTCGCTGAGGTAGTCGTATGCGAGCTGGCCTCGAACGGCGCGGAGGCAAGCCACCCGGACGACGTCGTGGCCGTAAGGCTCACCGCGACCAGCGGGACCGTCCTGATCGAGGTGTGGGACGACAACGACGCCGGCCCCCGCATCACCGACCCGGACACCGACAGCGAGGGCGGCCGAGGCCTGCTCATGGTCGGCGCGCTGAGCAGCCGATGGTCCTGGTACCGCGCCAAGACCCGAGGCAAGGTCGTGTGGGCGGAGATTCCTGGCGGCCTGGTGCCAGAACCAACGGCCACGGTTGCAGCGATGCCGACCCGAACAGCGATCGTCGGGCCGGAGCCCACGGGGCCGGTCGTCTACCGCACCGACTCGGAAACCCTGCGGCGGGTCGCCGATGCGCTGTGTGGACTTGACCCCTGGCACCGCCCCCGTCCACCCGAATCTGTCGCACACCGCGTCAGTGTCAGAACCTGACCGGGGGTCGGCCATGAGGAAAGCCAGCCTGAAGGCAGAACAGAAGGATCTACGCGATCGTATGCTGGACGCGGGGTCAACCTCCGCGGAGATCGCGGGCGAGTTCATCCGCCGCTACCGTTGCGAGTTGGAGCGCTGGCCCCACCCGGCCGAACGGCGGCGGCTCACCCCGCAGGTTCTCGCGCTGCTCGCGGCCACCTACGGGACAGACGTGCACAGCCTGCTCGACGTCCACGACCGCGCCTGCCTGCGGCCCGCAGACAGGCTTGTGATCGACTCCATGGGCGCCAGCTCCGTGGACACATGCACCTGCGGCTTATACGGAGAGCGAAAAGCGATGATCTCGGCTGCACGGACGGTGCCACTCCGCGCGCTCCCAGCGGTTCGATCCAGTGCCTCGGTGCAACCTTTGCCGGTCGTACAGACGAACACCTCGTCCTGGCCACTGGTGGACCTGGAGGTCCGAGGGCCGGGTTCGCGGGGCGAAGAGAACGCCGGCAGCCCAGGGCGAAACCTGGCCGGCCTCAGTGTCTCCGCGGATCCTCGGCGGCCACGATGCGCCGAGTCCCAAGCACGACAGCGATCATCTGGTTCATATTTCCTACTCGCATCACCCAAACAGGCCATCAGTGTGGCTGGCATAAATGGGCTGAAAGTATTAAATCTTGCTGACTGGCCGTTCCGACTTCAAAGTTGGAACGAGACCAGTCCGACCTCGCGCGGTACATATGCTGAGCAAGGCGGTGCACTTCATCAGCATCGCCCGCGGCGGCGGGGCGGCCGACTCGCCGCTACAGCGGGTCCGTCTGGACACTGCCCACGGCCACATCCTGCTGTCCGACCCGGCCACCCGGGATGATGGGCGGGCCCTCCTCGACCGCGCCGCGACGATGGCCGCGCGCTACGGGCTGAGCCACCAGCTGCGCAGCATCGAGGGCATCAAGGCCCGTGAGCGAGGGGGCATCCGGCCCCCGGCGGTGACCAGGGAGACGAGCGCGTGACGGACAACCAGCCAGCCATCACCGACGAGGCGCGGCACCAGGCCACCCTGATCTGGGACTACCACCGGATGCACCACGACGTGCGGCCGGTCGATGTCGCGATCGGCTTGGGCAGCCACGACCTGGGGGTGCCGGTGTTCTGCGCCGAGCTGTATCGCGCCGGGCTGTTTTCGACCCTGGTGTTCACCGGCGGCCCCAACCCCACCGCACCGGAGCGGTTCCCCCGCGGTGAGGCCGTCCACTTCCGGGAGCATGCCCTCGACCTCGGCGTCCCCGACACCGCGATCCTGCTGGAGACCAAGGCCCGCAACACCGGTGAGAACATCACGTTCTCCCGGCAGGTCCTGGCCGCGGCAGGCATTGCCCCAGCCTGGGTGCTGCTGGTCTCCATGCCGTATATGGAGCGGCGCTCCTTCGCCACCGCCCGCAAGCTATGGCCCGAGGTCGAGGTGATCTGCGCGTCGCAGCCGCTGGTGTTCGACGACTACCTCAAGAGCATCGGTGACGACAAGATGGTCATCGACATG
>NZ_CAKJTR010000006.1:4595-6111 GCF_917627355.1 Protofrankia sp. Cj3
CTCGTCGGTGACCTGCAACGGGTGATCGAGTACCCGAAGCTCGGGTTCGCCATCGCCCAGGACGTCCCGGAGGACGTGTATGCGGCCTTCAAGGCTCTCGTCGCCGCCGGCTTCGACAGCCGTCTCCTCACCGCCTGAGCTGCCAGACCATGAACCCCGTTGCACTGGCCGTGACCTGCTTCAAACACCAGCTTGATCAGACGATCCGTTTCGCACATGATACATCGTGTCGATCTACAGTCAGCGGATCGCAAACCTTTGAGATCTGGATCCAGCAAAAACCGCGCTCCGTAACCGCTGAATACGGAAAGGAGTCGTGCGTGGATGCTGTACGTGCCCTTGCTGGGAGGCCATGGGTTATGTCTGTAGCCTCGCGAGACGGGCATTGATCAGTTCTTTGTCAAAGACCGCGTCGGTACGGCCCTCGTCATCATCGTCGAAGTAGTACAGGGCGGGATCGGGCTGGCGGCCGCCGACGCAACGGGGATAGGCGGTTCCCGCCGCGGCGAGCAGTGTCCTCTCAACAATGACGTTGTGGTCCAGGTTGTCGCCGAAGTCGAACAGGTAGCGGAACGTGGTGCCTTCCGTGGCGATCTGGGCGAGGGTCACCGAGTCCGGATCTTGATCGCCCAGGTCGGAGGAGTATCCGAACTGTCCGTAGTCGGTCGTGAACACCCATAGGTGATCGCCATTCCAGTCGAACGCGGCCTGGATCACCTTGTGCAGGTCGGTCAGCGTACTCATCGAGGAGATCTCAAGCCGGCGCCAGATCGGTGGTTTCGACCCGCGCAGCAGCACCTTGACCCGGTAGACGGTTCCCGCCGCGGCGGCCGCGGGTGGCGGGGGCGGCGGGAGTGGGTCCAGCGCCAGCCTGGCCGCGTCGAGTTGCCCGCGTATGAGGGCGGGAGCCGATGCGTAAAGCCTGTCGAAGAGGGCCTCGGAGCTGGTTTCGGTCTCGTACAGCCGGAAGGCGATGACGTCCGCGCAGGTGGCGCGGTGCTCGACCGCGCCAGGTTCCTTGTACGCGGAGGTGAACTGGTCCAGCACGTCCGCCAGCTGCTCGTCCCACTGCTGGTGCGCGATGGCGCCCAGCCCGCGGGCGTCGGCGGTGAAGTGCGCCCAGGCCCGGATGACGGCTGGCAGCAGCGCCAGGTCGTCATCCCCGATCGTAATGTGTTGACTCACTTCGGTGATGAGGAAATATCCCAGCGACAGCGGGCCGTAGTGCTGCGCCGCTCGTCCCAGGTCGAGGGCCCAATCAGCCGCCATCCGCGCCCAGATCCGGGCCACGTCGCGATCGGGTAACGCCTTGGCGCGATCTGTCGCGAGGAAGCGTGTGACGACGCGTCCGGCTTCCGCTCGGTCGGCCCCGTCATCGACCAGGTCCAAGTCTGAGCCGTTGACATCCGATCCGCCAATAACGATCATATCGGCGTCGCTGGCCCCGGTCCCGGCGAGCGCGTCGTCGGGCAGTAGATCGAGTCTCGCCCGCAGCAGTGCCCAGGTCCCGGCTGGG
>NZ_CAKJTR010000006.1:6779-11863 GCF_917627355.1 Protofrankia sp. Cj3
TCGTCGTCCTCGTCGTCCTCGCTGCCGCGGTCGTCGACGCCGTGCTGGGCAACGCCGTCGCGGTCCGCCGCGTCCGGGAGGTAGTCCGCCTCCGGCGGGCCGTGATCGAGCATCCTGTCGAGGGCGTCATCGAGCCGGGCTCTGGCCTGCGCGGCAGTCAGTGAGATCGGATCGCTGAGCGATCCCGCCGGACCGAAGGTCGTGACCAGCGTTGTGAGGTTGCTGGCCGCCATTTCGCCAACCATGATCTTAAAGATGCCCGCGAGGGAGGCATGGTCGACGAAGACGACGACAACGTGGTCGATCGCGGCCCGCCGGAAGACAAGCGTGATCACCTCAACGTCGCCGAACATGTCGGTCGTCGACAGCGCGTCGATCAGTTCGGTGGTACCGCTATGGGCGGCCCAGGCCGGTTCCGGGACACCGCGTCCGGCCAGGCCGCGCGCGGCCACCGTGGCCAGGTCGCGCATCCAGTCCTCACCCACCAGCGCCAGCGCGCGCAAGATCGTCAGGGCAACGGCGCTGGACTGGCCCGCCAGATAGTGGATAAACGTCTCGACCTGGTTTTCCATGACGTCATTCGGGTCATGGGTGTCGCCGGCCGCGTCATCGGCCCAACCGGTGACCCAGATCTGCCCCAGTAACCGTGACGCCCACATTTCAGCGACGAGCACCGACTGCTCATCATGGAGGGGCGCGGCGGCTTCGAGGACTGGCCCGTACGGCCACGGCGTGTTCCGGCTGTGGTCCCTTATCAGGGCCTGACCGGGGCTCTTCCGAGTGACAGGGCTCACACCTCCTATCGTAACAGGACGCTACCAGACAAGCGCGCGCGGATTCTCCACCGCGGAGCGCGCTGGAAGGTCACTGGCTGATCATCCTCGCCCGATGCGCAGACTGGGACGATGCCGTACACACTTGTCTCCTTCCACGCCCATCCTGATGATGAGGCGCTGCTCACCGGCGGCACCCTGGCGAGGGCGGCGGCCGAGGGGCACCGGGTGGTCCTTGTGGTCGCCACCACCGGCGCTGCTGGCTCAGCGTCGCGTGAGGTGCTCGCCCGCGGCCCGTTGGCCCACCAGCGTCAGGCCGAGCTGGAGCGCTCCGCCCGGCTGCTCGGATGCGCGCGGGTCGTGTGGCTGGGCTATCAGGATTCCGGGATGCCAGCCGCGCCGTCCGCCGCCGCGCCGGCGACATTCGCCGCGGCGGACGTCGGTGAAGCGGCCCTGCGGCTGGCTGAGATCCTGCGGGTGGAGCGGGCGGACGCGCTCACCATCTACGACCCGGTCGGTGGCTACGGCCACCCGGACCATGTGCAGGTGCACCAGGTCGGGGTTCGTGCCGCCCGGCTCGCCGGTACCGCGGTCGTCCTGGAGGCGACGCTGGATCGCGGGGTGCTGCGGCGGGCGCTGCGGATCGTCAGCCGGTTGCCCGGCGTCCCGGCGGGCTTCGGCCCCGCGCGCGCCGCGGGCATGTACACCCCACGTGAGGCGCTGACCCACCGGGTCGACGTGCGTCGCCACGCGCGTACGAAGAGGGCGGCCCTGGCCGCTCACGCCAGCCAGGCCAGCGTCGACGCGGGGTCGGGGCTCCGCCTGCTGACAGTGCTGCTGCGCCTTCCCTACCCGGTGTTCAGATGGGCACTGGGCACCGAGTGGTACGTCGAACATGGCCGGGCACCCGGCCAGCCGCTCCTCGACGACATCTTCGCGAGCCTCGCCCGGTGACCGGGGGAGAGCGCACCGCCTGCCGCCTGCCGCCTGCCGCCGCTGGCCGTTAACCGATGACCGATGACTGGGTCCGGATGAGCTGGATACTTTTCGTATCCGCCGGGCAGGTGGTGCCAGCCACACCCTGGCGGGCCGGTTACCGGCAGACGCCCGACCTTCGCCGCCGCGAGAGCGGGGGCGGTGGTCCCCCGCGGCGGGAAACGTCTTTCCGCTATTGGCTCCCGAAGGTCCCGCGGAAGGTGTTGTCCGCACAATGAGCGAGGCTTTTTCCGCACGTCCGGAGATATATGTGACGTTGCTGTTGTCGAATTTGACGTGAGCTGGAACGCCCGCTTCGCGAGATGGCGATTTGACAGTGCGAAACACCGCTGAAGCAATGTCTCCGTATAAGAAGGACGGGCGATCCGCATGGTTCGCTCTACTCGCTGTAGAACAGTGGGTATGCACCCTCGCCGACCGTCGGTCATTGAGGAGGTCCACGTACGTGGCCAAGCAGATCCAGCATCTGGACCGGGTGGCAATCCGGTTCGCCGGTGACTCCGGCGACGGCATGCAGCTCACCGGCGACCGTTTCGCCTCCGAGACCGCCATCCTGGGAAACGACCTGTCCACCCTGCCCAACTACCCCGCCGAGATCCGCGCCCCATCAGGATCGCTGCACGGCGTGTCCAGCTTCCAGGTGCATTTCGCCGCCCATGACGTCCTCACCCCCGGTGACTCGCCGGATGTACTGGTGGCGATGAACCCGGCGGCGTTGCGGGCCAATCTTGCCGATCTGCCGCCGAATGCGGAGATCATTGTCAACACAGATGAGTTCACCCCGCGTAATCTTGAGAAGGTCGGTTACACGAGTAATCCACTGGAGAACGACTCGCTCGACGGGTACACGGTGCACCGGGTGCCGCTGACGACCGCGACGGTCGCCGCGCTCGCCGATCTCGACGTCGCCAAGAAGGACGCCGAGCGGGCGAAGAACATGTTCGCCCTCGGTCTGCTGTCGTGGATGTACAGCCGGCCCACCGAGGGCACGGTCGAGTTTCTCAAGCAGAAGTTCGCCAAGAAGCCGGTGCTGGCCGCCGCGAACGTGGCCGCGTTCCAGGCCGGCTGGAACTATGGTGAGACCACCGAGGACTTCGCCGTCCGCTACGAGGTCAAGCCCGCGAAGCTGGAGCCCGGCACCTACCGCAGCGTCAACGGCAACTCGGCGCTCGCCTACGGCCTGGCCGCCGCGGCCCTGCGGGCTCGCCTGCCGCTCTTCCTGGGTGCCTATCCGATCACCCCGGCTTCGGAGATCCTGCACGAGCTGTCCGGGTACAAGCGCTACGGCGTGACCACCTTCCAGGCCGAGGACGAGATCGCGGCGGTCGGCTCGGCGCTGGGTGCCTCCTACGGCGGTGCGCTCGGTGTCACCTCGACCTCCGGCCCGGGGCTGGCGCTCAAGACCGAGACCCTCGGCCTCGCGGTGATGCTGGAGCTTCCGCTGGTCATCGTCGACGTGCAGCGGGCCGGCCCGTCGACCGGCCTGCCGACCAAGACCGAGCAGTCCGACCTGAACATCGCCCTGTTCGGCCGGCACGGTGAGGCGCCGCTCGCGGTGATCGCGGCCCGCTCACCGGCGGACTGTTTCGACGCGGCGCTGGAGGCGGCGCGCATCGCGCTGACCTACCGGATGCCGGTCATCCTGCTCTCCGACGGCTACCTGGCCAATGGCTCCGAGCCGTGGCTGTTGCCGGATCCGGCGGACCTGCCCGACCTGCGGGTGGAGTTCGCGACCGAGCCCAACGGCCCCGACGGCACGTTCCTGCCCTACCTGCACGATCCGCACACGCTGGCCCGCCCCTGGGCGGTGCCGGGCACACCCGGCCTGGAACACCGCATCGGTGGGCTGGAGAAGGCGGACCGTACCGGCGCGGTGTCCTATGTGCCGGCCGACCACGACCTGATGATGCGGCTGCGCGCGGCCCGGGTCGAGGCGATCGACGTGCCTGACCTTGAGGTTGAGGATCCTTCGGGTACTGCCCGGGTGCTGGTGCTCGGCTGGGGCTCCACCTACGGGCCGATCGGTGCCGCCTGCCGCAAGCTGCGGGAACGCGGGGTCTCCATCGCCCAGGCGCATCTGCGTCACATCGCGCCGATGCCGAAGAACGTCGGTGCGGTGCTCGCCAGCTACGACCGCGTCGTGATCCCGGAGATGAACCTCGGCCAGCTCGCCCATGTGGTCCGGGAGCGCTACCTGATCGACAGCGTGTCCTACAACAAGGTCAACGGCCAGCCGTTCACCTCGGCCGAGCTGGAGACAGTTCTCGAGGAGGTCGTGCGTAATGACTGAAGTGCCCGTCAAACTCACCGCCAAGGACTTCAGGTCGAATCAGGAGGTCCGCTGGTGCCCGGGATGCGGTGACTTCGCGATCCTGTCGGCCATCCAGTCGTTCATGCCGGAGCTGGGCATCCCGCGTGAGCGGATCACGTTCGTCTCCGGGATCGGCTGTTCGTCCCGGTTCCCGTACTACCTCAACACCTACGGCATGCACTCGATCCACGGCCGGGCACCGGCGATCGCGACGGGTCTCGCGGTCAGCCGTCCAGACCTGTCGGTATGGGTCGTCAGCGGTGACGGTGACGCGCTGTCGATCGGCGGCAACCACCTCATCCACGCACTCCGCCGTAACGTCAACCTCAAGATCCTGATGTTCAACAACCGGATCTACGGGTTGACCAAGGGGCAGTGCTCGCCCACGTCGGAGTTCGGCAAGGTCACCAAGTCGACGCCGGTCGGCTCCCGCGACACCCCGTTCAACCCGATCGCGCTCGCGCTCGGCGCGGAGGCGTCGTTCGTGGCCCGTACCATCGACTCCGACCGCAAGCACCTGCACTCGGTGCTGCGTGCCGCCGCCGCGCACGAGGGCAGCGCCTTCATCGAGATCTACCAGAACTGTGCCATCTTCAACGACGGTGCGTTCGACGTGCTGAAGGACCCGGCCAGCCGCGACTCGGTGCTGGTCCGTCTGGAGCACGGTAAGCCGATCACGTTCGGCGGGTCGGGGGAGAAGTGCGTCGTGCGCGAGCCGCGTGGTTTCGGGCTCGAGGTCGCGGACACCGCCAACGTCCCCCGCAGCGAGATCATCGTTCACGACGAGACGGTCGCGGGCCCGGCCTACGCCTTCACCCTGTCTCGGCTGTCCGACTCCGATCTGAGCAACACCCCGATCGGGGTGTTCCGCCGGGTGCACCGGCCCTCGTACGAGGCCATGGTGGCGGAGCAGAACACCTCCGCGCGGGCGGGCAGCGCGGCATCGACGCCCGATGAGCTGCTTTCCGAGCTGCTGCACGCGGGCAACACCTGGACGCTCGCCT
>NZ_CAKJTR010000006.1:12275-25968 GCF_917627355.1 Protofrankia sp. Cj3
TCATCGGTATGACGTGATTCTTCGCTTTCCCAGACCCGTGGTGCACTGATCCCTGGCGTTCCCCGGTCGTCGGCGTCGTCACAACGCCCGCGACCGGGGAACGCCTTTGTTGTGCTCGCCACTGTTTGTCATGCCCGGGTCCCGGGGCAGACTTCTCCGGGGCGTTTGAAAAACTGTTCGGGTCATTGGCCCGCGGGTGCTGGTTCATTCGTCCCAAGTTGGCTGTCCACGATATTTGGTCACGGCTTCCGAGCGTAAAACAATAGTGCGAAGACAAGCTGTCGTATTGTGCCGGCGGGTCCGGTGACGACCGGCGGTGAACCATGTGGCGCCAGGCGCTCGCACCGTTGGTCCCAGGGCTTTTCGACACCCGGCCCGGGGCTCCTCAGCTATTCGTCCCAGAATCGCGGATGCGGCCGAAACGTTACTGCGAAGATACGGCGCTTAAAGAGCGTGAAACAACGGTGGACGACATTCCTAATCGCGGCGCTTCAACGGCGAGGCCCGCGGAGGTCGCCACCGGTCGCGGACAGCTGACCGCGGGCCCGCGCATCTCGCCACCTTCCTTTTCGACTGACGGAGGGCAACTGTGAGGCACGACAGCGTGATCGGGTTCTGTGACACCACCCTGCGTGATGGTGAGCAGGCCCCGGGAGTTGCCTTCACGGCCGAGGAGAAGCTCGCCATCGCCGTCGCGCTCGACCAGGCGGGAGTACAGCAGATCGAGGCGGGCGTGCCGGCCATGGGCTCGGCCGAGCGCGAAGTACTGCGTCGTATCGCGTCCGCCGGGCTGCGGGCGGAGATCGTCGCTTGGTGCCGGGCGATGCGGTCCGACATCGACGCGGCGGTCACCGCTGGCGTCCGTCGCGTTCACATCAGTATCCCCGTCTCCGACCTGCACCTTGCGCACAAGTTCGGTCGTGACCGGGCGTGGGCGCGTACCCGGATCCGCGAGTGCGCCGCCGCCGCCCTCGACCTGGGCCTGCTGGTCGGGGTCGGGTTTGAGGATGCTTCGCGGGCGGACGACGGCTTCGTCATCGAGCTCGCGGGCGAACTGTCCCGCGATGGTGTCGACCGCCTGCGCTGGGCCGACACCGTCGGGGTCCTCGAGCCTTTCGGCGCCTGGGCCCGCGCGTCCCAGCTGGTGGGCGCGGTGCCCGCCAACTGGGAGATCCACGCCCATGACGACTTCGGTCTCGCCACCGCCAACACGCTCGCGGCGGTCCGGGCGGGCTTCGGGTTCGTCAGCACCACGGTCGCGGGGCTGGGTGAACGGGCCGGCAACGCGCCCATGGAGGAGGTGGCGATGGCACTGCGCCACCTGTTCGGCCTCAGGGCCAGCCTGGACACCACGTCCTTCCGGGCGCTCGCGGCCCTGGTCTCGCGCGCGGCACGCCGTCCGATGCCGTGCGGGAAGGCCATCGTCGGTGGGGCGGCGTTCATGCACGAGTCCGGTATCCACGTGGACGGGGTGCTCAAGGCGCCCAGCCTCTACGAGCCCTTCGACCCCGCTGAGGTCGGCGCCCGGCGCCGCCTGGTCGTGGGCAAGCACGCGGGGCGGGCGTCGGTGCGCCACGCCCTGCGCAAGCACGGGATCGATGCGGACGAGCGCGTTCTCGGACCGGTCCTGGAGGGTCTGCGCTCGCAGGTCTGCATGCTCAAGCGCCCGTTGCGCTCGGACGAGATCCGCGATCTCTACGAGCGGTTCCAGGTTTCCGTCACCTGTACCAGCACGGCTGTCTGTACCAGCACGGCTACCTGAACGAACTCTGGTTTTCCGACATGGACGCACGCTCGGGCGTGCGGTGAGGAGCACACAGCGATGAGGCAGATCGCCTTTTACGGCAAGGGTGGTATCGGTAAGTCCACCACTCAGCAGAACACGATGGCGGCGCTTGCTACTCGCGGCAACCGTATCATGATCGTTGGCTGCGACCCGAAGGCGGACTCGACCCGTCTGATCCTGCACTCGAAGGCGCAGACCTCGGTTCTGGCCCTGGCCGCGGAGAAGGGCTCGGTCGAGGATCTCGAGCTGGAGGAGGTGCTGCTGTCCGGTGAGTTCGACATCCGTTGCGTCGAGTCCGGTGGTCCCGAGCCGGGCGTGGGCTGCGCGGGCCGTGGTGTGATCACCGCGATCACCTTCCTCGAGGAGAACGGCGCCTACGAGGACCTCGACTTCGTCTGCTACGACGTCCTCGGTGACGTCGTGTGTGGCGGCTTCGCCATGCCGATCCGCCAGGGCAAGGCCCAGGAGATCTACATCGTCACCTCCGGTGAGATGATGGCCATGTACGCGGCGAACAACATCGCCCGAGGCATCCTGAAGTACGCGCATTCCGGTGGTGTCCGCCTCGGTGGGCTTATCTGCAACAGCCGCAAGACCGACCGTGAGGACGAGCTCATCACCGAGCTCGCGCGGCGGCTGAACACCCAGATGATCCACTTCGTGCCCCGCGACAACATCGTTCAGCACGCCGAGCTGCGCCGGATGACGGTTCTGGAGTACGCGCCCGAGTCCAACCAGGCGAATGAGTACAAGGAACTGGCACGCAAGATCGAAGAGAACGACATGAAGACCATCCCCACGCCGATCACCATGGACGAGCTCGAGGAGCTCCTGATCGACTTCGGGATCATGGAGCAGGAGGACGAGTCAATCGTCGGCCAGAAGGCCACCGCGGTCGCGTGACCAGGCGAACTTCTCATCAGAAAGGTCTGTCGTGACTCCTCCTGTGACTCCCCCCGGGACGCCGGTCGCCGGCACCCAGGCAATGATCGACGATGTTCTCGCCGGGTATCCGGCCAAGGCCGCGAAGTTCCGGGCCAAGCACATCAAGCCCAACGACCCTGACGGGTCGAAGGAGTGCGAGGTCAAGTCCAACATCAAGTCGCGTCCTGGTGTGATGACGATCCGCGGCTGCGCCTACGCCGGTTCCAAGGGCGTGGTGTGGGGCCCGATCAAGGACATGGTCCATATCAGCCATGGCCCGGTGGGCTGCGGCCAGTACTCCTGGGCCTCCCGGCGCAACTACTCGCACGGTACCCGCGGCGTCGACAACTTCGTCACGTTCCAGTTCACCAGCGACTTCCAGGAACGCGACATCGTGTTCGGTGGTGACAAGAAGCTCGCCGCGATCTGCAAGGAGATCTCCGAGCTGTTCCCGCTGGCCAAAGGTATCTCCATCCAGTCCGAGTGCCCGATCGGCCTGATCGGTGACGACATCGACGCGGTCGCCCGCGAGGCGTCGAAGGAACTGGACATGCCGGTCGTCCCGGTGAAGTGCGAGGGTTTCCGCGGCGTCAGCCAGTCGCTGGGCCACCACATCGCCAACGACGCCATCCGGGACATCGTGCTCGGCACCCGGGACACCACCAAGCAGACCGCATATGACGTCGCCCTGATCGGTGACTACAACATCGGCGGCGACGCGTGGGCATCCCGGCGCATTCTGGAGGACATGGGCCTGCGGGTGGTGGCCCAGTGGTCCGGCGACGGCACGCTCAACGAGCTGTCCACCAGCCACATGACCAAGCTGAACCTGATTCACTGCTACCGCTCCATGAACTACATCTGCACCACGATGGAGGAGCGTTTCGGCACCCCGTGGACCGAGTTCAACTTCTTCGGCCCGACCAAGATTGTTGAGTCGATGCGGAAGATCGCGTCGTTCTTCGATGACACGATCAAGGAGAAGACCGAGGCCGCGATCGCCAGCTACCAGCCCCTGTTCGACCTGGTGCGCAACGAGTACCGGCCGCGGCTGGAGGGCAAGCGGGTGATGCTGCTCGTCGGTGGCCTGCGCCCGCGGCACACCATCGGCGCCTACGAGGATCTCGGCATGGAGATCATCGGTACCGGCTACGAGTTCGCCCACAAGGATGACTACAGCCGCACCAACCCCGAGCTCGGCGAGGGCGTCGTGATCTACGACGACCCGAGCGCCTACGAGCTGGAGGAGTTCGCCCGCCGGCTGCGGCCCGACCTGATGGGTGCCGGCGTGAAGGAGAAGTACGTCTTCCACAAGATGGGGCTTCCCTTCCGCCAGATGCACTCCTGGGATTACTCCGGCCCATACCACGGTGTCGACGGCTTCGCCGTGTTCGCCCGCGACATGGACATCGCGATCAACAGCCCGACCTGGAACCTGTTCCAGGCGCCCTGGTCCACGGCCGCCGCGTAGGCCCCTACGGTGTGTTTCGAAAGTTGTCGTTCGATCAGGGAGCCGCGTTCAGGCGGTTCCTGGCAAGGCCGCGGGCCACACCGATACCGGATGAGTGGTATCGGTGTGGCCGAGAACGCGGCCAGGGGCCGCCTGGGCGTGGCGAGCCGGACAGCTGGCTTTCGAAACACGCCCTAGCCGTCGGCGCGAGCGCGGCAGTGAGCGCGCCGACGGCGGGCCGGGGTGACCGACCTGGTGATCCGGCGGCTCGGGAACCGTTTTCTGATCGGCTCCCGAGCCGCCGGGGGAGTGGCCCCGCCAGGTTGTGAAAGGCGCCGGCCGAGGGCTGGTCGCGTTCCGTTGGAAGCGCGATCGCCGGAAGCAGGCCGGGCGGCCCCGTACGCCAGTCCGCCGTAGCGAATCGGTCTCTCCCGGATCGCGGCGCAAGCAGCTGTCCGGGGGAAGCCGCTCCTTCCTCCCCATCGATTACATAAGAGGGCGTTCGCATGACAGACAATCCCGTACCTCTTCGCGTGCTCGACCACAACGAGCTGTTCAAGGCTCCGCACTTCCAGGAGCAGTTCGACCGCAAGCGTGAGTTCGAGGACCCCGCCGACCCCGCCGAGATCGCTCGGGTCGCGGACTGGACCCGTTCCTGGGAGTACCGGGAGAAGAACTTCGCCCGGGAGGCGCTCACCATCGACCCGGGCAAGGCCTGCCAGCCACTCGGCGCGCTGCTCGCGGCTATTGGGTTCGCCGGCACGCTCCCGCTCGTTCACGGTTCCCAGGGCTGCGTAGCGTACTTCCGCAGCTACTTCGCCCGGCATTTCAAGGAGCCGTTCCCGGCGGCGTCGTCGTCGATGACCGAGGACGCCGCCGTCTTCGGTGGCCTCAACAACCTCATCGAGGCGCTGGAGAACGCCACCGCGCTCTACAAGCCGGACATGGTCGCGGTCTCCACCACCTGCATGGCCGAGGTCATCGGTGACGACCTGCAGAACTTTATCGGTATAGCCCGGGAGAAGGGTGCCATCTCCGCGGACTACCCGGTACCCTACGCGCACACCCCGAGTTTTGTCGGCTCGCACCTCACGGGCTACGACAACATGATGAAGGGTATTCTTTCCTACCTGAACGCGGGAAAGAAAGCGAAGAAGTCCAACGGCACGCTGAACGTGGTGCCGGGCTTCGAGACCTACACCGGCAACCTGCGCGAGATCAAGCGGCTGCTCACCCTGCTGGGCGTCAAGCACGTCCTGCTCGGCGACCACACCGACGCTCTGGACTCGCCGGCCACCGGAGACTACGAACTGTACCCGGGCGGCACGCCGTTGCCGGTGGCCGCCGATGCGATCAACGCCAAGGCGACCCTGTTCCTGCAGGAGAGCGCCACGCGTAAGACCGCTGAGCTGGTGCGCACCGAGTGGGGGCAGCAGACCGCCACGGTGCCGCTGCCGATCGGCGTGGGCAACACCGACCGGTTCGTCACCGAGGTGGCGGCCCTCACCGGGGTCAAGGTCCCCGCCGCCGTCACCGCCGAGCGCGGCCGGCTGGTCGACGCGATGACCGACTCACACGCCTACCTGCACGGTAAGCGCGCGGCGGTCATGGGTGACCCCGACCTCGTCGTGGCGCTGCTCGGCTTCCTGCTGGAGCTCGGTATCGTGCCGGTACACGTGGTGTCCACCAACGGTGACGAGGAATTCAAGCAGCGCGCCGAAGCCGTCCTCGCCGCGAGCCCCTACGGCGGCCACGCCACGGTCTGGACGGGCAAGGACCAGTGGCACCTGCGGTCACTGCTGTTCACCGAGCCGGTCGATCTGCTGGTCGGGAACTCGTACCTGAAGTTCCTGTCGCGGGAGGCGAACCTGCCGCTGATCCGGGTCGGCTTCCCCATCCCGGACCGGCACCATCTGCACCGGTTCCCCATCGTCGGCTACGAGGGCGGGATCAACCTGCTCGCCCAGTTCGTGAACACCGTGCTCGACGAGCTCGACCGCAACGCCCCGGACCACAGCTTCGACGTCATTCGCTGAGGTGAACATGGCTGCCCTGACCCGCGGCACGGTCGAACCAGGCAAGTTGTTCGACGAGCCGGCATGCGATCACAACCGTACCAAGGAGCCCGCGGCGCGGAAGGCGGGATGCCCGAAACCCAAGCCGGGCGGCACTGCCGGTGGCTGCGCGTTCGACGGTTCGATGATCACGTTGGTGCCCATCACCGACGTCGCCCATGTGGTGCACGGCCCGATCGCCTGTGCCGGCAACTCGTGGGACGGTCGGGGCAGCCTCTCCTCCGGTCCGACGCTCTACCGGCGCGGATTCGCCACCGACATCGGCGAGCAGGAGGTGGTCTTCGGCGGTGAGCAGCGTCTCTACGACACCATCGTCGAGGCCGCCCGGCGCCACCATCCACCCGCCGTCTTTGTCTATTCCACCTGCGTCACCGCGATGATCGGCGACGATATCGACGCGGTGTGCGCGGCTGCGGCGACCGTGACCGGGATACCGGTCGTCCCGGTGCACGCGCCGGGCTTCGCCGGCAGTAAGAACTTCGGCAACCGTCTCGCCGGTCAGGCGTTGCTGGAACATGTGATCGGTACGGTCGAGCCGGCGTTCAGCACCCCGTATGACGTGAATCTGGTCGGCGAGTACAACATCGCCGGCGAGTTGTGGGACGTCGCCCCGGTGCTTGCCAAGCTCGGCATCCGAGTGCTGGCGAGCATCAGCGGCGACGCCAGGTACGCCGACGTCGCCGCCGCCCACCGCGCCCGGGCGACGATGGTCGTCTGCTCGCGGGCGCTGCTCTCGCTCGCCCGCGGGCTGGAGGATCGCTACGGCATCCCGTGGTTCGAGGGCAGCTTCTACGGCCTGCGGGCGATGGCCGCGACGCTGCGTGGATTTGCGGGTCTTCTCGGCGGTGACGAGCTCGCCTGGCGCGCGAACGAGCTCATTACCGCCGAGGAGGCCGACGTCGCGGCGGCGCTCGCCCCGTACCGGGAACGGCTCGCCGGGGCCCGTGCCGTGCTCTACACCGGCGGCGTCAAGAGCTGGTCGTTGGTCTCGGCACTGCAGGACCTCGGGGTGGAGGTCGTTGCCTCCGGAGCGACGAAGAGCACCGACGATGACGTCGACAAGATTGTTTCGTTGCTCGGCCCGGATGGCCGGGTGATCAGGGACGGGAATCCGGCGGAGCTGCTGCGGCTCGTCCGCGAGACCCAGGCCGACATACTCATCGCCGGTGGGCGTAACCAGTACACCGCGCTCAAGGGCAGGCTGCCGTTCCTGGACGTCAACCAGGAACGGCAGCACGCTTTCGCTGGCTACGCCGGGATGGTGGAGTTCGCCCGCCGTCTTGACCTGGCGCTGTCCAGCCCGGTCTGGGAGCAGGTCCGCGCGCCAGCCCCGTGGGAGCGGCCCGCCGCCGCGGGAACGGACGGGGCGAGCTGATGGCGCGTGTGGTGCCCGGCGCGACCGGCGCGGCGTTCGATCCGCTCAAGCACAGCCAACCTCTCGGCGGTGCTCTGGTCTTCTTGGGGCTGGCGCGCTCGATCCCGCTGCTGCACGGTGCTCAGGGCTGCACGGCGTTTGCCAAGGCCCTGCTGACACGTCACTTCCGCGAACCGATTCCTTTGCAGACCACCGCGGTCACCGAGGTCACAGCGGTACTCGGCGCCTCCGATTCGGTTATTGCCGCGCTGGATACTATTACTGAGCGTAATAATCCGGATGTGATCGGGGTACTCACCACCGGCATGACGGAGGTCAACGGTGAGGACCTGCTCGGTGTCCTGCGGACGTCCCGATACGCGCCGCGGACCTCCTGTTTTCCGGCGCAGGGGCACCCGCTGGTTGTCCCGGTGTCCACACCGGACTTCCGCGGTGGTTTGTCGGACGGCTGGGCGGCCGCGTTGGAGGCCCTGGTCGGAGCGGTCCCAGCTGCCGGTACGACACGTGCGGAGCAGCTGGCGGTGCTGGTAGGCCCGTCGCTGTCCGCTGTCGACCTCGACGAGGTGGCCGGGCTGGTGCGGGCGTTCGGGCTTGCCCCGGTACTCGTCCCGGACCTGTCCGGATCACTCGACGGTCATCTCGACGAAGCCTGGTCGCCGCTGACCACCGGTGGCACGAGCGTGGCGGACCTGCTCGGTCTCGGAGCTTCGGGCGCGGTGGCGGCGATCGGCGCGACTGCCGCTGGCGCGGGAGCGGTGTTGGCCGCCCGCGCGGCCGCACCTCTCACGGCTCATGATCATTTGAGTGGGTTGGCGGCGGTCGACCGGCTGGTGCACGCGTTGATGGATTTCAGCGGTGTGCCCGCACCCGAGGAGGTCCGCCGGTGGCGGCGTCGCCTCGCGGACGGCCTGATGGACAGCCACTTCGTCCTCGGTGGCGCGCGGGTCGCGCTGGCGGGTGAGCCGGAACAGCTCGTCGCGGTGGGTTCGCTCCTCTACGACGCGGGCGCGGAGATCGTCGCGGCGGTGTCTCCGACCGAGGCCGCGGTTCTGGAGCGGGCGCCCTGGGACGAGGTGGTCGTCGGTGACTTCGTCGATCTCGCTGAACGGGCCGCCGCCGCCGGGGCCGAGCTCGTCGTCGCGTCCAGCCGTGGTCGTGAGGTGGCCAACCGGATCGGCGCGGCCCACCTGGCCGTGGGCTTCCCGGTTTATGACCGTCTCGGCGCGCAGCTGCGGGCCACCGCGGGTTACCGCGGCAGCCTCCACCTGCTTGTCGACGCGGCCAACTGCCTTCTTGATTATCGCTCCGGCCGGTGTGCCGGATCGGGACGTGAGCATTCCCCGACCCGGTCGAACAAGCGTTATGAGGAGTTGACGTGCTGAAAGTCGCATTTGCCACGAGTGACGGCAGCGCCGTCGACCAGCATTTTGGGCTGTGTTGCCGGTTCGACGTGTACGAGGTCTCGGCGACCACGGCCGAGCTGATGGAGACGCGCACGCTCGCTCCAGCCGGCGATGACGAGGACAACAAGATTGAAAGCAGGCTGGCGGCGGTGGCCGACTGCTCGATCCTCCATGTCTGCGCGATCGGCGGGTCCGCCGCGGCCCGGGTGGTGAAGGCCAAGGTCCATCCGGTGAAGACGGCTGAGGACACCCGGGTGACCGATCTGATCGAGCGGCTGCAAGGCGTGCTCGCTGGTAACCCGCCGCCGTGGTTGCGCAAGGTCCTGCGCCAGCACTCGCCGGATCTTGCGCCCACCTGGAACCCCCGATGAGCGGCATGGCCGGCCCCGGGCATGACGTAAGCGCAGCCATCGGCAACGGCTTCGTGCGTGACCTGGTCGACCAGCTGCGGGCTGGCGACACCTACGGGCAGTTCGACCGGCTCGGCGCCGAGAAGCTGCTCGGTCCGTTCGTGCTCACCGCGGCACGCCGCCGCGAGCTCGGAATCACCTGTGACGTCGATCCGGCGACCGAGGGCCGGCTGCGCACCTATTACCAGGCGGTCGCCGCCGGCATCGAGAAGGCCACCGGCCAGGTCACCAGCTATGTGCTGGACCTCAGCCAGGAGGGGTTCGGCCGAGTCGTGGTGTTCGTCGGCCGGCTTGTGGTCATCTGCGACGTGCTGCGCGACGCCCACCGGTTCGGCTTCGACTCCATCGATCATCTCGCCGAGCGTGGTGCGGCACTGGTAAACGCCGCCGCCGCACTCGTCGGCACCTACCCGGAGGTGGCTCGTGACGACTTCTGACGAGATCCCCCAGCTGCAGACGAAGCTGAAGAAGCTCAACAGCCTCGCTACCAGGTTGAAGCTCGACCTGCATGACCTGGCCGAGGACCTGCCGGTCGGCTGGGAGCAGATCATTGAGACGGCCACCGCGACCTACAACGCCTACGTCGAGATCCACCGGTTGGAACGAGAACTGGCAAAGGTGGACGCTCGATGAGCGGCCTGCTGGCGGCCTTCGGCCGTGCCGGGACCGCCGAGGAGTATTTCGAGGTCCTCGATGTCCCCTACGATCCGCGGGTGGTCGCCGTCAACCGGCTGCACATCCTTCGGCACTTCTCCGCCGCGGTTGCCCGGATCGACGCCGCGGTGGCAGCGCCGGATGCCCGCATGGCGGCATATCGGGCGGCGCTCGCCGACGCCCATGAGGCGTTCACCACCGGCACCGCACTGGACCACCGCCTGTTCAAGGTCCTGGCCGACCGTGCCCCGCGGGCGTTCGTCGCGCTGGACGCCGTCACCGTCGAATCACAGGAGAGTGCGCGATGAGGGCTGCGTTCGATGTCGGCGACGAGGTCGTGACCGTCAAGGTACTGCGTAACGACGGGACCTACCCGGAGCCCGGCATTGCTGTCGGTGACGTCCTGGTGGACGCAGGGTCTGTGGGACATGTCCGCGGTGTCGGGCTCTACCTGCAGGAGCACATCGTCTACGCGGTCGCGTTCACCAACGGCCGAGTCGTCGGATGCCTGGAGAAGGAACTGCAACCGGCCGTCGTCGTGGCAAGCCACGAGGCCCGTCACGAAGGAGGTGAGCCGGCATGACCGAGGGGTCCATCCCGCTCACGGTGCTGCCCTCCCCGCGGGCCGGCGAGCGGCCGGTGCCCGCGCGGAAGGAGGCGGCTGGCCAGCAGGCGCCACCCGGCGGCGGGTGCGCGTCGACCAGGGGCTGCGGCAGCGGCGCTACCGGCCTTGACCCGGAGATCGCCGACAAGATCGCGAACCATCCCTGTTACAGCCAGGAAGCCCACCAGTACTACGCCCGGATGCACGTGCCGGTCGCGCCCGGCTGCAACATCCAGTGCAACTACTGCAACCGCAAGTTCGACTGCGCGAACGAGAGCCGGCCCGGCGTCACCAGCCGGCTGCTGTCCCCGCAGGAGGCGCTCGCCAAGGTCAAACGGGTCGCCAGCGAAATCAAGCAGATGAGCGTGCTCGGCGTCGCCGGGCCGGGCGAGCCGCTGGCGAACGCGCGCCGCACCTTCGCCACGATGGAGCTGGTGGCCCGCGACTGCCCGGACATCAAACTGTGCGTGTCCACCAACGGCCTCACCCTCGTCGACCACGTCGATCGCATCGAACAGCTCGGCATCGACCACGTCACGATCACCATCAACATGACCGACCCCGAGGTCGGAGCGCGGATCTACCCGTGGATCACCTTCCGCGGCAAGCGCTACACCGGTACGGAGGCGTCGAAGATCCTGTCCGAGCGGCAGCTGGAAGGGCTGGCCGCGCTGACCGAGCGCAAGATCCTCTGTAAGGTCAACTCGGTGATGATCCCCGGGGTCAACGACGAGCACCTGGTCGAGGTCTCCCGGACGGTCAGGGGCATGGGCGCGTTCCTGCACAACGTGATGCCGCTGGTGTCCGCGCCCGAGCACGGCACCCACTACGGCCTGACCGGGCAGCGCGGGCCGACGCCGCAGGAGCTCAAGGCGTTGCAGGATCGCTGCGCGGGCGACGACGGTGCCCAGATGACCATGATGCGCCACTGTCGCCAGTGCCGGGCCGACGCGGTCGGGCTGCTGGGGGAGGACCGCAGCGAGGAGTTCGGCCCGGAGACCTATGCCGGCGAGGTCACCTATGACCTGGCCGGTCGGCAGGCGGCCCAGGCCGCGATCGAACGCTGGCGCGCCGATGTGCGGGCCACCCGCGAGGAGCTGCGGCTCTCCGCGGACGGGATCACCCGGCCGGACCGGACCGTCCTGGTCGCGGTCGCCACCAAGGGCGGCGGCGTGGTCAACCAGCACTTCGGCCATGCCGAGGAGTTCTGGGTCTACGAGGCGGGCGAGAACTGGGCGCGCCTGGTCGGGACCCGCAGCGTCGAGCGCTACTGCGAGGGCCCGTCCGCATGCGACGAGGACGAGCCGGTTCTCGACAAGACCGTCCGGCTGCTGTCGGACTGCGCGGCCGTGCTGTGCAGCAAGATCGGCAATGGGCCGCGGGAGGCACTGGGCGCGGCTGGGATCGAAGCCGTGGAGCGGTACGACCTCATCGAGTCCGCGGTCGCGGCCGAGGGTGCGCGCCTGGCGGCCCGGCTGCCGGTCGAGCCGGCCGAGCCGGCCGACGAGCCGCGGGCCGGGCGGGCGCCGTTGGCGGGCCACCTCGTAGCGAAGGCATGATCATGATTAGTAAGCTTCGAGTCACTCTCACCGAGCGTGCGAGTGAGCAGGTGCGTGCCCTGCTCACCAGGGACGAGGCGACCGCCGGCTACGGCCTGCGGGTCGGCGCTGAGCCCGGTGGCTGCTCGGGTTACCGGTACAGCCTGGCACTCGCGCCCGCCGCCGCAAAGGGAGATGTCATCGTCCGCCAGGACGGGTTCGACGTGCTCGTCGACACGGCGTCGGCGTCGATGGTCGACGGGGTCCGCATCGACTATGTCGAGTCGCTGACCTCGTCCGGTTTCGTCTTCGCCAATCCCGACAACTCAGACCCGTGCTCGTGCGGATCGTCGTTCTCGGCGCCGCGGCCGGACGGGAACGAGGCCGAGGTGTGGCGGCAGGTGGAGGACGCGATGGCGCTGATCCGGCCGTTCCTGCAGCGTGACGGTGGAGACGCGTCGGTGGTCGACGTCACCGGCGGTGTCGTGTCGGTGCGGCTGACCGGCGCCTGCGGGGGGTGCTCCTCCGCGCTGGACACGCTGGCCGGCGTCATCGAGCGTCAACTGAAGGAATCGGTGCCCGCGGTTGAGCGAGTCGTCCTCGCTTCCTGACCGCGCCTGGGTGTATCGGGAGATGGACCAGTGAGTATCGCGATCAGCTTCACCGAGCGGGCCGCGGGCCAGGTCCGCGTACTGCTCGACCGGGCGCCGACAGCGCCCGCGTCGGGCCTGCGGATCGGTGTCGACACGTCCGGTAACTGTGCGGGCCACCGCTACCGGCTTGCGGTCGTGCCTGTGCCGGCCGACGGTGATGTCGTCACCCGGGTCGGGGATTTCGAGGTGTTCGTCCCCGCGGATGCGGCCGAGCAGTTCGACGGCATGCGTGTCGACTACAGCGAGTCGCTGATGTCGTCCGGCTTCACCTTCTACAACCCGAACGCGCGCGGCGGCTGCCTGTGCGGGCCCTCGTTCGTGCCCCCCGTCCAGCCCGACGGGGTGGAGACCTCCCTGCTGCAGAAGGCGAACGTGGCGATCCAGTACATCCGGCCGCACCTGCAGCTCGCCGGCCGTGACGCGGCTGTCGTCGGAGTCGCCGACGGTGTGGTCTCGGTACGGCTGACCGGTGCCGGTCTGGAGCGCGAGGCCGAGGTGACCGCGTTGGTGCGGACGGTCGAGCAACAGCTCAGGGCGGCCGTCCCGGATATCAGGAGAGTCGTGCCCGCCGCCGTGGGCCGGTAGCGGAGGCAGCGACATGGGCGGGGAGATGGGCGGGGACATGCAGCGCTTTGCGCGCCAGTTGACACTGGATGGCTTCGGCGGATCAGGACAGGAGCGGCTGTGCGAGGCGACGGTGCTTGTGGCGGGGGTGGGTGGGGGTGGGCGGCGCCGTCGCTACCTACCTCGCCGCGGCTGGCGTCGGGCGGCTGGTCCTCGTGCATCCCGGCGCCCTCGAGATACCAGACCTCAACCGACAG
>NZ_CAKJTR010000006.1:26139-30079 GCF_917627355.1 Protofrankia sp. Cj3
ACGCTTATGCGACCCGACCGGGTCGGTGACCCGCGGGCTGCCTGCGCCGCCGACACCCTGCGGGCCCACTATCCGGACGTCATGGTCGAGGCATGGGACCGTGACCTGTTCGACCCGCGCCTGCCCGGTCTCGTCGCCGCCTCGGACGTGGTCGTCGACGCCCGGCACAACTTCCCCGAACGTTTCCGGATCAACCGGATGTGTCTGGACCTGGGCGTACCGGTGGTCTTCGCGGCCATGAACACCACCGAGGCCCAGCTGCTCACGGTTACTCCTGGCGATCCATGTCTGCGCTGTGTGTTCGCGGATGGAGATCCGCAGTGGGATCCGCTTGGCTTCCCCGTGCTCGGCGCGGTCGCCGGGACCGTGGGGTGCATGGCCGCGATGGAAGTGATCAAGCTGATTGCCCGGTTCGGTGAGGGGCTGACCGGCAGACTGCTCTCCTTCGACCTGTGGGACATGGACTTCCGCTCGTTCGCCGTGAGCCGCGACCCGGATTGCGGCGATTGCGGGGCGTACCGGTCAGAGGTATACCAGATGTACCGCCGTGAGCCGACGCCGATCGGGGCCAGGATTGCCAGCCCAGGCGGCAGCGATGAGCCGTTCCAGCGATGACGATCTATTTTGACCACAACGCCACCACACCGGTTGACCCGCGGGTGCTGGCGGCGATGCTGCCGCTGTTCTCGGAGCAGTTCGCGAACGCCTCCAGCGGGCATGCCGCGGGCCGCGCCGTCGCCCGGCTCGTCGAGCAGGCCCGGGAGCAGGTCGCGACACTTGTCGGCACGAGCCGGCGCACCGTCGTGTTCACCAGCGGCGCCACCGAGGCGGCCAACCTCGCGATCCGCGGTGTCCTGGCTGGCGCGGAGCCGGGCCGTCGCCGCGTCCTGGTAGCGGCCACCGAGCATAAGGCCGTACTCGCGGCGGCGGCCGAGGCCGCGAGGACCCATCAGGGCACGGTCGGCTTCGTCCGGGTCCTGCCCGACGGCACCCCGGATCTCGGCCATCTTGCCGCGTCGCTGTCCGACGACGTCGTCCTGGTCGCGGTGATGGCCGCGAACAGTGAGACCGGCGCGATCGCGGACGTCCGGCGGGCCTGTCAGCTCGCGCACGGCGCTGGTGCGCTGTTCCTCTGCGACGTCACGCAGGCCGCGGGCAAGATCCCGGTGGCGCTGGACGCCTGGGGTGTCGACCTCGCGGTGCTGAGCGCACACAAGATCTACGGTCCCAAGGGAGTCGGCGCGCTCGTCGCCAGCCGGCGGCTGCAAAGCCGGCTGCCCCCGCTGATTGTCGGTGGCGGTCAGGAACGCGGCCTACGCAGCGGCACCACCAACAGCGCCGGCATCGTCGGCTTCGGGCAGGCCGCGGCGATCGCCGCGGCGGAACTGGGCACCGACGCCGACCGGCTGCGCCAGCTGACCACGCTCCTGCACCATCTGCTCGCGGAGAAGATCGACGGTATCGAGCTCAACGGCCCGGCCGTCACGCGGCTGCCGAACACGCTGAACCTGCGGTTCGCGGGCGCGGACGCCGACGCGGTCATGACGTCCATGCCTCAGCTGGCCGTCTCGGCGGGCAGCGCCTGCACGGGGCCGAGCAGCGAACCGTCGCACGTCCTGACGGCGATGGGGCGCACGCCCGCCGCCGCGTCGGAGAGCCTGCGGTTCAGCCTCGGCCGCCCCACGACCGAACAGGAGGTGCACGCCGCGGTCGGCCACGTGGTCAGCGCCGTCGACCACGTCCGTTGCCTGCGCGGCCTGCGCCCGGCCGGTCCCCAAGCAGCCGCCCGTGCCTGACGCTGGTTCCCCCACACGGCGGGCGGGGCCCGGACCGGACGCGGGCCGCCTCCTGCCCATGGCGGGGCAGGAGGCGGCCCGCGTCCGGGGCTTCGGGTACTCCGTGGTCGGTGCTGGCTGAGCTTAGGCGACGACGACGAAGGTGGAGCTCTGTAGCGAGGAGACATCGGTGTTGACGCCGGCGGTGACCTTGTACGACGCCACGATTTCCAGGACGTCGCCCTCGTCCGCCGCGACCCAGCCGGCGGGGAAGTGGACTCTTAGCAGATCGGTGCGCGGCGTGTTCACCTGGGGAGCGATCGGAACAGCGACGAGGGGCTTGTTGCTGACCAACACGTTGGCCTGGCTGAGGTTGACAACGGAGACGGATAGCGTGTAACTGTCCACGACCTCGTTCAGCCTGGAGCCGATCTCCACGTCCGCGACCACGTCGAAAGCAGCCCCTATCGTCACGGTGTCGACCGTGACGGACAGGTTGGGGTTTGTCGGGTAGACGGCTTTGATGTTGGCATCCCAGACACCGGCCATTGTTTACTCCTCGCTCTTCGAGCTGTCAGTGTTTCGGTCCGATGACGGCGGGCCGTGTGCACGTCCCGGCAGCATCGGAATGCTGGTGGGAAAGGTATTTATCGGACCAGAAAAACACATCTTCGCGGGTTGTTGGTGCGCTGGAGCGCGACTTCCCGGTTTCCCGGTTTCTCCTTGGTGGTAGCCGTTGGGTTTTAATCTAGCCCGCAATGGACTGCGCACTTTCAGCGCAGGCGAAGATTGGACGGTCCGCTTGGGTTGCTAATGAATTAACTGACGCTGTTGCGGACCCCGGGCCTGCACGGATGGTCCTTTGATGGCTATCGGGGGCCTGTCAGTACAGCAGATTTCCTGCTCTGTTGCCGCACTCGTACCTGCTCATACCTCCCCCCGTCGAGCGATGCGAGTAAGCACGGTTCCATCGTCGGTGTTCCGCAACGCGGACGTAGCGATGATGGAGTCATTTCTGTAGGTTCTCCGGGTGGCCGTGACGGACAGCCCGGCCGAGGCCACGAGCGTTGCGGCCTCGTGGGGAATGTATGCCAGGCGTTCCATCGACCATCGCGAGAATCTCGGTGAGAGGCGCTTGCTCTGTATGACCTGTCGACGGACAGCATAAATCCTAGCCGTATGGACCGGAAGGAGTTTTCTTGAAGTTGCTTAAAGTTATCGACAGCCGGGATGCGCATCCAGCGCGGGATGGTCTAGAGTTTGCGTAGTAGCAACATCATGTGACGTTCGCCTTGATGTATTGATTATTATTTTAATCGCTACGTCCGTTTTATGTAAGAATTTCCATGTTCCACGCTTTGTGGTCATCTTCAGAGTATGCGGCCTGACCCGGTGTGATCTGTTTTGCCACCAGTTTTCACCCGAAAGTGGGGCTGCTGGTTTCTTCGGGATCATCAAGATCTATTCATGCGGTGGATCCTTGTGGCTCGAGAAGCGAGCCGGTGTTACCAGCTGAGCTAAGTTACCTTGAGCAACCATTCTGCGTCGGTAGGCGAAACCCCGGCCAGGGACCGCCGTCGAGGCCGGTCGCACCAGCGCGGAAGCGGCCAGCTGGGCTCCGGCGGGGCCGCTCCCAGCGGCGGCGTGATGTTCTGAGATCGTGCCGGGTTGGGGCACCGTCGATAGCGAGTGATCTGCTCCAGGTCAGGACCGGACGTGGGGCGCCTGGTTCCGGCTGACCGTGTCGATGATCTGCGCGGTCGGGCCGACGACCAGGAGCTCGTCACCTGGGCGGAGCCGGGTGTGTCGAGTCGGCCGGTAGTTGGGCGCGCGATCGGTGCTGCCGTCGTGCGCGGACGACGTGGCGACCGCGAGCATGCGGGTCCCGGTCGACAGTTCCTGGAGGGTCGGGCCGTCCAGGCCACCACCGGCGGTCACGGTGATCCGGGCGACGAGGAAGGGCTCCCGGTCGACGTAGAAGGTGCTCACCACCTCGTAGTCGAGGGCGGCGCCGACGAACCACGGGGTGGCCAGGGCGGATGCGCTGCGGGCGGTGTGGATGGCGAACCTGCGTTCGGCTTCGTCGCCAAGGGTCGTGTCGAAGATGCGCAGCACCACTCGTAGCCCAGCCTCGTCGTCATTCCCGGTCCCGGTCCCGGTCCCGG
>NZ_CAKJTR010000006.1:30668-32150 GCF_917627355.1 Protofrankia sp. Cj3
GGGCACAGCGGTAGGCGGGGCGTGCCGACGTCGGCGCCAGCGCCCTCCTCGCCGCCGGGCGGTGAAATGATCGTTGAATGCCTCCCGAGCGGACAGCACGGCTTCCAGGTTCGCGACGTCGTCGCTGGTCAGGGCCGCGAGGGCGGCGGCTCGGGTGAGCCCGGCCTCCATCAGGGTCGCGCGGACGGTGGCGTCACCGAACACGACCGGTACCTTGAGGTCCCGGACGACCGAAAGGAACCGGTTGTTCTCGTTACGTTCGATGATCACAACGTCGCGCCCGGCGGTGAGCAGGCCTTCCACAGTGGCCAGCCCGACCGAACCGAGCCCGCAGACGATGACGTGGTCACGCGCGGTGGTGGCCCGTCCGCGCCCGATGGTTCGTTCCAGCCTGCGACTGATGATCACATTGGTGATGAACGCGTAGACGACCGCGATGGACAGCGCGCCGACGAGGATCAGCGCGACGCCGAACGCCTGTAACCAGCCGCCGGCCGCGCCGAAGTTGAAGTCGCCATAGCCGACGGTGGCCATTGTGGTGACGGTCAGGTAGAACGCGTCGAGCGGGCTGAAGTCCGGCGGCGCGGTCGGGTCGTTGTCCGCATACGTCAGGCTCAGCACCAGCGTGCCGATGGTCATGATGGTCAGCACGGCGCCGAGAGCGAGCCGGAACGGGCGGTCGAACTCGGCCGCGATGGTCACGGCCAGATCCCGCAGCCAGGCGTGCGGGCGGCGCCGGCGGGCCGGGCTGCCACGGCTGCCACGGCTGCCACGGCCCGGCGGTGGGCCGCCATGGTGTACCGACAGGTTCGCCAGGGCGTTGACATCCCCGGAGTCGACCACCCGGACACCGTTGTCGGCGAAGTCCGCCAGCCTGCCGAGCAACGCGATGCGGTCGCCGGGGGCGACGAACGTGTCGCGGCCCGGGCACACCTCCACCCGCCGCGCCCCCGGCCTGCGCAGCGCCACCGGTGTCAGGTTGCCGAAGACCTGCCGGAACGCCCCGGCCGTGCTGACCGGGACGTCCACCACCGTGAAGATCTCCGGCCCGAGCCGGAACGCGTGCCGCACGTCGGAGCTGATACAGGCCTCGACGAAGCTGGGGCCGGCCTTCTCCGCGAGGTTCAGCACGCGCGCGGCGGGAAGCGCCGCGCCGAGCTGGTCACCGAGCTGGGCGTTGGTGACCCGTACGACAAGCCGCAGCTCGGGCGCGATCTCGGTGGCGAGCAGCGCCGTCTCGAGGTTGTCGAGGTCGATGTCGTGGCAGGCGATCAGTGCCACCGCGCCGGTGATCGACGCCTGGCGCAGCGCGTCACCGGTGTGCACCGAGTCGCTGAGGACGGGTACTCCCCACCGCTCAAGGCGGCGCCGCAGCGAGCCGACGTCGCGTCCCTCGATGACGACGACCGGCACCGCCGCCGCGTGCAGCTGCTCGGCGATCCGGAAACCCAGGTCGTTCAGCCCACAGACGACGACGTGCCC
>NZ_CAKJTR010000006.1:32335-35662 GCF_917627355.1 Protofrankia sp. Cj3
GGACACGACCCTCATCACGCCTCCACCTGCGCGTTACCTCCACCTGCGTGTTCGACCCGGCCGCTCTGGCCGCAGTATGCCGTCCCCGTGCCCGCTTCGGGCCAGGGCCAGCCGCGCCGGTAGGCGCCCCGATGCCGCCCGTTCGCCGGGCTTGTCGTCACGGGCGCTCCGTCACGGGTGTTCAGGCGAGCATCCATCTTTCCGAGCGTTCTACGAGCAGGCAACTTGCGTCTTCTCTTGTCAACTAATCTCTCCACGGGGTATACATGTGCTGTCGGCAGGTACCGGAACCGCAGGTACCAGAACTTGAGACAGGAGACCCGCGATGTTGATGCGCACGGACCCCTTCCGCGAGCTCGACCGGTTGACCCAGCAGGTGTTCGGCACTCCCGCGCGGCCGGCCGCCATGCCCATCGACGCCTACCGCAGGGGTGACGCGTTTCTCATCCAGTTTGATCTTCCGGGTGTCGACTCGAAGTCGATCGACCTCACCGTGGAGCGCAATGTTCTTGCCGTCACCGCCGACCGCCCCGAGTCCCGGGAGTCCGAGGGCGTCGATATGATCATTTCCGAACGCCCCCGAGGCAGGTTCAGCCGGCAGCTGTTCCTCGGCGAGACCCTCGACACCGACAAGCTCACCGCGCACTACGACGACGGTGTGCTGACCGTGGTCATCCCGGTGGCGGAGCAGGCCAAGCCGCGCCGGGTGGAAATCTCCACGACCGCGGGCGGCCCGTCCCCCGTCCAGGCCTGACGGGGCTGGCCAGCGCGGGTGCGCCGGCTTCGCAGCCCGGGGGCATACTTCATGGCGACCTTCATGGCGGCGAAGCCGGTGGCACCCCGCGCCCGTGGGCGCGGTCGCCTGGCGCGCTCACGGGACGGGAGAACCACACGGGATGCCAGCGGCGGAGCCGTTCCGCGGGGCCGTACTGGACGCGGTGCTGGAACGGATCACCTATGCCAACGAGGAGACCGGGTACACCGTGGCCCGCGTCGACGCCGGTCGGTCCGGCGAGCTGGTCACGGTTGTGGGTGCGCTGCTCGGTGCGCAGCCTGGTGAGTCGTTACGCATGCGCGGGCGCTGGGGCTCGCACCCGCAGTTCGGCAGGCAGTTCCACGTCGAGGACTACACGACCGTGCTGCCGGCGACGGTCCAGGGCATCCGCCGCTACCTCGGTTCGGGGCTTATCAAGGGAATCGGGCCGAAACTCGCCGAACGGATAGTCGAGCATTTCGGGGTCGATGCCCTCGACGTCATCGAACAACAGCCGGACCGGCTGATCGAGGTTCCCAAACTCGGGCCCAAGCGCACGAAGGCGATCGCGGCCGCCTGGGAGGAACAAAAATCGATCAAGGAGGTGATGGTCTTCCTCCAAGGCGTCGGGGTGTCCACCTCGCTCGCGGTGCGGATCTACAAGCAGTATGGCGACCGCTCCATCGAGGTGGTGCGCAAGGAGCCGTACCGGCTGGCAACCGACGTGTGGGGAATCGGTTTCCGGACGGCGGACACGATCGCCAAGGCCGTCGGGATTCCGCATGACAGCCCGCAGCGCATCAAGGCGGGCCTGGTGTTCACGCTGTCGGAGTCCACTGGGGACGGTAACTGTTTCCTGCCCGAACAGCGGCTGATCGCCGAGGCGATCAAGATTTTGCAGGTCGACACCGGAGCGGTGATCGAGTCTTTGGGCGAGCTCGTCGGCGAGGATGGCGTGGTCCGCGAGGAGGTCCCGGGGGAGGACCCGGCCGAGCCGACTGTCGCGATCTACCTGGTGCCCTTTCACCGGGCGGAGATATCGCTGGCGGGCCAGTTGCTGCGGCTGCTGCGGACGCGCAGTGACCGGATGCCCTCCTTCGCCACGGTCGACTGGGACACCGCCCTGGCCTGGCTGCGGGAGCGGACCCGAGCCGAGCTCGCACCGGCGCAGGAGGCGGCGGTGAAACTGGCCCTGACCGAGAAGGTCGCCGTGCTCACCGGCGGCCCCGGGTGCGGCAAGAGCTTCACCGTGCGGTCGGTCGTGACCTTCGCCCGCGCCAAGGGCGCGAAGGTGGTGCTCGCCGCACCGACCGGCCGGGCCGCCAAACGGCTGGCCGAGCTGACCGGTCACGAGGCGTCCACCGTCCACCGGTTACTGGAGCTGCGCCCGGGCGGGGATGCCGCCTACGATCGTGACCGGCCGCTGGACGCCGACCTCGTCGTGGTCGACGAGGCGTCCATGCTGGATCTCCTGCTGGCCAACAAGCTCGCCAAGGCCGTCCCGCCAGGGGCGCACCTGCTCCTGGTCGGGGATGTCGACCAGCTGCCCTCGGTCGGAGCCGGTGAGGTGCTGCGGGACCTGTTGGCCGCCGGTACGCCCGTTCCGCACGTGCGGCTCACCGATATCTTCCGGCAGGCGCGGGAATCCGGTGTCGTGACCAACGCGCACCGCATCAACAACGGGGAGCATCCGCTGGTACGCGGCCTGTCGGACTTCTTCTACTTCGCCGCCGACGAGACCGAGGACGCCGCGCGGATGACCGTCGACGTCGTCGCCCGGCGCATCCCGGCGAAGTTCGGGCTCGACCCGCGCCGGGACGTGCAGGTGCTCGCGCCGATGCATCGTGGGCCGGCCGGCGCCGGAGCGCTGAACACGCTGCTGCAGGAGGCGTTGACCCCGGCACGTCCGGATCTGCCCGAACGCCGGGCCGGCGGCCGGGTCTTCCGCATCGGGGACAAGGTGACACAGATCCGTAATAATTACGACAAGGGCGCCAGCGGCGTCTTCAACGGGACCCTCGGGGTCGTCACCGCGCTCGACCTCGACGAGCAGAAGCTCACGGTGCGCACGGATGAGGAGGAGGACGTCGACTACGAGTTCACCGAACTCGACGAACTCGCGCACGCTTATGCCGTGACCATCCACCGTTCACAGGGCAGTGAGTATCCTGCCGTGGTCATCCCGGTCACCACCAGCGCTTGGATGATGTTGCAACGTAACCTGCTCTACACCGCTGTCACGCGGGCCCGCACGTTGGTGGTCCTGGTCGGGTCGCGCCGGGCGATCGGGCAGGCCGTTCGTACCGTGAGCGGCGGGCGCCGCCACACCGCGCTCGACCACAGGCTACGGGTGTCCGATCACTGAACACGCGCAGGCGCGCGCGGACGGTTGCAAGCCGCTGAAAACGGTCGGGGACGCAGCCCGTACCCTGGGCAGCACGCGAAGCGTGTTCCTGGGTATGTCGTTCACCAACACACCGTTCGTCCATGCCATCCGATTACGATTTTTTCCATTTGTGGGGTAGTTGTGGGGAGTCGGAGCCGCGAACGACGGCAGGCCAAACAGCGGGCCC
>NZ_CAKJTR010000006.1:36271-54466 GCF_917627355.1 Protofrankia sp. Cj3
AGGCGCCGGGCCGTCGACCGTGCCCTGGTGGCCTGGCTGAATCGCCTGGTGGAAGAGGCGTGGGACCGCGGCTGGCAGCCGGCGGACGTCATGCGGGCCGTCAGCAGGGAGGCGGGCGCGCGCCCGGCGCGGCTGACCGTCGACGCGATCGCCGGTCAGCTGCGCCGGTATGCCACGGCCACCGTGGACGAGCGCTGGGAGGCACAGCTCGCGGCTGCCGAGGCCACCGTCTGGTGGGCCGATGACGACGGCTGGCTCGATGCCTGGGGCGAGCGCGAAGGCCAGGACCGGGCCGCGGCGGTTGGCTGCGCCCTGACGGTTCTCGGGGTGCTCAGTGCCCTGCCGAGGCTCGCGCGCCTGTGCCCCCCGCCCGGGACCGCGCGGCGCGGGACCCTGCACCCTGACCAGGCGGCCGGCCGTACGGCCGACGCGCGCATGCTCGACCGGGTCCGCGCGCTGCTGGCCAAGGCCGAGTCGACTGGTTTCGCGGAGGAGGCCGAGGCGCTGACCGCGAAGGCCCAGGAGCTCATGGCTCGCCACAGCATCGATTACGCCCTGCTGGCGGCCGAGACCGGCTCGCGCGCCGAACCGACCGGCCGCCGGATCGGCGTTGACAATCCTTATGAGACTCCCAAGGCGCTGTTGTTGGACAAGGTGGCCAGCGCGAACCGTTGCCGGGCGGTGTGGACGAAGAATCTCGGTTTCACCACGGTGCTCGGTTACGACTCCGATCTCGACAGCGTGGAGTTGCTCTACACGTCGCTGTTGGTGCAGGCGACCACGGCGATGACACGGGAGGGCTCCCGGCAGGACCGTTACGGACGGTCGCGGACCCGTTCGTTCCGCCAGTCCTTCCTCACCTCCTTCGCTATCCGGATCGGCGAGCGGCTGCAGGTCGCGACCGACCGGGCGGGGGCGGAGGCGGCCGCCGAGACGGGCCGGGAGCGGCTGCTGCCTGTTCTGGCCGCGCGGGACGAGACCGTCAGGGAGGCGATCCGGACGATGTTCCCGGACCTTGTGTCACGGCCGGTGACAGCGAACGACCAGGAGGGCTGGCTGTCAGGCCGGGCCGCGGCCGAGGTCGCCTCCCTGGCCGCCCGCGCCGAGGTGAGCGACACCCGGCCCGGCTGACCACCCGACCGGCGTCGCCGGGGCTCCTGCCCTCTGATAGAGATGTGTTGTCAAATCGTGTAATCAGTAAGAGGATATCTTTGCTGGCTGGTGAACGGCTGTTCCCGGCGCGGGCCAGCGTGTCCTCTGGGGCCTGCGAGCGTGTGCGCGAAGCGGTGATCGCATGCCCGCCGGCCCTCTGGCATGAAGGAGCTGGTCTGGTGCGTCGCACCCTGTTCGAACCTGAGCACGAGGAGTTCCGCGGGCTCGCTCGGACTTTTTTTGAGAAGGAGTGCGTCCCGCACAGCAGCGAGTGGGAGCAGGCCGGGGTCGTCGACCGAGAGGTCTGGCGCAAGGCCGGCCGGGCGGGTCTGCTGCTGTGGTCGGTCCCGGAGGAGTTCGGCGGCGCCGGGGTTGAGGACTACCGGTACAGCGTGGTTCTCACGGAGGAGTTCTGGGCCACCGGCAGCGTCGGTTGCGGTTTCGGGCTGCAGAACGACGTGATGCCGCCCTACATCATCAAGCTGACCACCGACGAGCAGAAGGCACGCTGGCTGCCCGGCTCGGTGAGTGGGGACATCATCTGGGCGCTGGCGATGAGTGAGCCCGGCGCGGGCTCGGATCTCAGGTCGATCCGTACGACCGCGCGCCGTGACGGTGACAGCTATGTCGTGTCGGGCTCGAAGACTTTTATCACCAACGGGCTGCTGTGCGACAAGGCGGTGGTCGCGGTCAAGACCGACCCGGATGCCGGTCACCGGGGCATCAGCCTGCTCGTCGTCGACGCGGATGCGCCGGGCTTCAGCCGGGGCCGCAAGCTCGACAAGATCGGCCAGAAGGCGCAGGACACCGCTGAGCTGTTCTTCGACGAGGTGCGGGTGCCCGCGTCGAACCTGCTCGGGCAGGAGAACCGCGGCTTCTACCACCTGATGGAAAGCCTCGGGACGGAGCGGCTCGGCGCCGGGGTGAGCGCCGTCGCCATCATGAAGCGCGCGCTGGCGCTGACCGTGGAGCAGGTACGTACCCGCAAGGCGTTCGGGACGACGATCGGCTCGTTCCAGAACACGCGGTTCGAGCTGGCCGCGGTCAGGACCTTGTGCGATGTCGCGCAGGCCTACGTGGACACCGCTGTGCGCGCCCACCTCGACGGTGCGCTCAGCGCGGTCGACGCCGCCGGCCTCAAGCAGTGGACGACCGACACCCAGTGCGAGGTGGTCGACCGCTGCCTGCAGCTGTTCGGCGGCTACGGCTACATGAACGAGTACGAGATCGCCCGGCTGTGGCGGGACGGCAGGGTGCAGCGGATCTATGCCGGCTCCAACGAGGTCATGAAGGAGATCGTGGGCCGGTCACTCGATCTCGATGGAGACTGACGGGTAATGGCGACTGACCGGTATCGGGCGCCGGCCAGTGGGCGGCGGGCATGACGCTCACCACCGCCCACTGGCCGGCCGACACCGGCGTCGCGTTGTGCGAGATGCCGGTCGGTGACTGGTTGCGCCAGGTCGCCGACCGGCATCCGGACCGGCCCGCGTTACGCTGGCAAGATGATCTTGGTATTGCCACCGTGACCTACGCCGAGCTGGTGGATCGTGCCGCCGCCGTGGCGGCCGGCCTGCTCGGCGTGGTGGCACCGGGGGACCGGGTCGCCTTGTGGGCGCCCAACTGCCCCGACTGGGTCGTGGTGCAGTGCGCCGGCGCGCTCGCGGGCACCGTACTCGTACCGATCAACACATCGCTGCGGGACGAGGAGGTCAGCCACGAGTTGCGCCAGTCCGGCGCGCGGCTCATTATCGCGGCCGCTGAGCACCGAGGTTCCCCGTTACGGGAGCGTGCGCGGGCCCTCGCCGACGAGCTGCCCGGCCGGCCGGTGCGGGTCGTGGCGCTTGAGGAGCTGGCGCGTGCGTTGCCGCCGCGTCCGGGGCCGCTGCCCGCGGTCTCCCCGCTGGCGCCCTTCCTCATCCAGTACACCTCGGGGACGACAGGGCGGCCCAAGGGCGCTGTGCTGTCCCACTTCGCCGTGCTCAACACCGGCCGGATCGCCGGGCGCGTCTTCGCCGGTCCGCTGGTGTGGTGTTCCGGGCTGCCGCTGCACCATGTGGGCGGTTCGGTGTCCGGGGTGCTGATGACGTTCGCCTCGGCGGGGACGATGGTCCTGTCCCCGGGCTTCGAGCCGGCGCGCACCCTGTCGCTGATCGAGCGGGCGCGGGTCACGGCGCTCGGTGCCGTCCCGACGATGCTGTACGACCTGCTGGCCTACCCCGGCCTCGCCCGGTACGACATCAGCAGTCTCCAGGTCATCCAGACCGGTGGCACGACAGTGCCACCGGCACTGATCCGCCGTACCGAAGCCGTGCTCGGCTGCCGCGTCGTCATCTCCTACGGCCAGTCCGAGGCGCCGAACGCAACCGCCTGTCTTCCCTCGGACAGTGATCTGGTGAAGGCCGAGACGCTGGGGCGGGCGTTACCGCGGCGCGAGGTGCGGATCATCCGGCCGGGCACCGAGGGGACCACCGCGGACCTGGGCGAGCACGGTGAGCTGTGGATCCGCTCGCCGTTGAACATGAGCGGCTACCACGACGATCCCGAGGCCACCAGCCGGACGCTCGACGCCGAGGGCTGGCTGCACACCGGTGACCTGTGCGCCATGGACGCGGCCGGGATCCTGCGGATCCACGGACGCATCCGGGACGTCATCATCCGCGGCGGGGAGAACATCTACCCGCGTGAGGTCGAGGAAGCGCTGCTGGACCACCCCGGGGTGGTGGACGCGGCGGTGGTCGGCGCGCCCGACGAGCGCCTCGGCGAGGTTCCGGTCGCGTTCGTCGTGCCCGCTGCCGGCAGCGCCACCACCGCCGACGAGCTGGCCGCGTTCGCGCGGTCCCGGCTCGCCTACTTCAAGGTGCCGGTGGACTGGCATGTCGTCGACGACCTTCCCCGGACGGCATCGGGCAAGGTGCGCAAGTTCCTCCTGCGGGAGACGATCGCGCAGGAGTCACCGCGCGAGAGCTAGGGCGTGTCTGACGGATGGTGGTCGATCCATCGCCGCAGCCAGCCAGGCACGATCGCTGGGATCTTTCTGCCCGAGGCCTGCGCGGACGGTAGCGGTGGACGCATTGTGTGATCACACTTACTCTCGGTAGTGGGTCAGTCTGGACTGGAAACGTTGCCGTGAATGGGTCAGCGGCCCTGCCGGCCCCGGTCCCGGGGTTTCCCGGCCAGCTCGGCGGAGGGGGATCGCAACATGCACAGAACGCTGATTGTTGCCAAAATCGAACCCGGTTCCCAGCAGGATGTCGCGCGTATCTTCGCGGAGTCAGACACCACCGGTCTGCCGCGTGCGGCCGGTGTCGTCCACCGTTCCCTTTACTCCCTCGGAGATCTCTACATACATCTTCTGGAAACCGTCGACGACGGTCGCCGGACGGTTGAGAACGCACGTGGCCACGAGGAGTTCAAGCGTGTCAGCGACCGCCTGACGCAACATATTCGGCCGTATCTGAAGACATGGCGTTCGCCCGCGGACGCGATGGCCCACTGCTTTTACACCTTTGAGAGCACACCCCGGGGGGAGGCCGCGTGAAGAGCGCCACCGCCACGGCGACGGCCGCCGCCTGGACCCGTTGCGGATCCTGCGCGGCGCTCGTCTACGGCCGGCGGCTGGCCCGCAACCTGCTCGTGTGTCCCGAATGCGGTCACCACGACCGGCTCACAGCGCCGCAACGGGCCGATCAGCTTTTCGACACGGGCAGTTTCACGCCCTTGCTGGTCGAACCCGTTCCCTTTGACATCCTGGACTTCACCGATACCCGGCCCTACCGCCGGCGCTGGGAGGCCGCACGCCAGGAGACGGCATTGCCCGAAGCGGTGCTGTGCGGTAGGGCAGAAATCGGCGGCTACCCGCTCGTCGCGGCCGTCATGGATTTCCGTTTTCTGGGCGGCAGCCTCGGTTCGGCGGTCGGGGAAATGATTACCCTCGCGATCGAACATGCCGCGGACGAGGCGCTCGCGCTGCTCATCGTGGCGACCTCCGGCGGCGCTCGGATGCAGGAGGGGTGCCTGTCGCTGATGCAGATGGCGAAGACCGGCATTGCCGTCCAGCGGCACCGGGAACGGGGCCTGCTGTCCATCAGCCTGGTGACCGACCCCACCTACGGTGGGGTGGCGGCATCGTTTGCGACGAACACGGACGTGATCGTCGCTGAGTCCGGGAGCCGGATGGGTTTCGCCGGCCCCCGCGTCATCCGCCAGACCATCGGGCAGGAGCTTCCCGCCGAGTTCCAGAGCAGCGGGTTTCTCGCCAGCAAGGGGCAGGTCGACATCGTCGCCGACCGGGCGGACCTGCGGACATGCCTGAGCCGGCTGCTCGCTGCCGGGCATCGCGCGCGGGGGGCTGCCGGCCCGCCCGCTGGCCCGTCCGCCGGGGGAGCAGCGAGCGGGCCAGCGAGCGGGCCAGCGGGCGTGGTCATCACCGACCCGGAGCGGCTGGTCCAGCGGGATCCGTGGGAGACGGTACGGCTCGCCCGCGACATCGACCGCCCGACCGTGCGGGACTATCTCGCCCGTTCCTTCGACTCGTTCGTCGAGCTGCACGGAGACCGCCTGTACGGCGACTGCCGCGCGGTGGTCGCGGGCCTTGCGGAGATCGACGGACTCGCCGTGGCGGTCATCGGGACAGCGAAGGGACACTCGACCGCGGACCTCATCGCGCACAACTTCGGCATGCCGCAGCCCGAGGGCTACCGCAAGGCCATGCGCGTGATGTCGCTGGCGGCCCGCCTCGGCCTGCCCGTGGTGACCTTGATCGATACCCCTGGCGCCTACCCCGGCCGCGAGGCCGAGGAAAGAGGCCAGGCGTCCGCGATCGCGCACGCCATCCAGTGGATGTCGGCGCTCGCGACCCCGATCATCGCTGTGATCACTGGTGAGGGCGGTAGCGGCGGCGCACTCGCGCTGGCTGTCGCGGACCGTGTTCTGGTGGCGGAGAACGGTGTCTTTTCCGTCATCAGCCCGGAGGCCTGCTCGGCGATCCTGTGGAACGACGCCCAGGCGGCGGCTCAGGCGGCGCGTGCGCTCGGCCTGACCGCCCCGTCGTTGTTGCGCCTGGGCATCGTCGACGGGGTGGTGCCGGAGCCGCTCGGGGGAGCGCAGGCGGATCATGCCGGCGCCGCGGACCTGCTCCGGGCCGCGGTGGGAGAAACACTGCGGCCGCTGATGCCGGTACCGAGGGCCGAACTCGTCAACGCTCGGCGCGCGCGGTTCCGCCGGTTCGGCCAAGCGGCGGTGGCGGTCCCAGCCTCGGTCCCGGCGCCGCTGCCCCTGCCCGCGCCACGGGAAAAGGAGACGGCCGCATGAGAACGGGTAGCACGACCGATCAGCGCCAGCACGTTCTGGGCTGTCTGCACGAGCATGCCAGGCGGCTGGCCGATGAACTGCCGGCAGGCCTTGGCCGTATCCGGGTCTGCTCTGGCGATGTGGCCATCGAGGTCGAATGGTCGCGGGCCGCCCTCACGGCAGCTGTGCCGGCCCAGCTGGAACCGGCCGCCACACTCGTCTCGGTGCTCGGCCCCACCGGCCCCGCCGGCCCCGGCGAACTCGCGGACGCCGGGGCCGGGCATGTGGTCGCCGTCTCCGCGCCGATTGTCGGGACCTTCTATCACGCCCCCGAGCCGGGGGCCGAGCCCTATATCACCGTGGGGAAGGTCATCGAGGCTGGCGCGACCATCGGCATCGTCGAGGCAATGAAACTGCTGAACCCGGTGACCGCGGATACCGGCGGAACAGTGACCAGGATCTGCGTTGAGAACGGGGAATCGGTCGAATTCAGCCAGGTGCTCGTTGAGATCACGCCGCGCCAGTGACGGACCGACGGGCGCGGCACCATGGCAGCACCGTCTCGCTCGGCGGCGCCGGGGGCGCCTTTCCCTTTTCCCGCGGGGGTAATGGAGTTGTTCCAGAAAATTCTCATCGCGAACCGAGGCGAGATCGCGTTGCGGGTCGCCCGGGCATGCCGCGAGCTCGGCGTCCGGACAGTCGCCGTCTACTCGACCGCGGACGCCGATTCTGTCGTCCGGCGGTACGCCGATCAGGCGGTGTGTATCGGGCCACCGCCGCCACGGCGCAGCTACTGCAATGTCGCGGCCATCGTGGAAGCGGCCAGGATGACGGAGGCAGATGCCATTCATCCTGGCTATGGGTTCCTGTCTGAGGATCCGGATTTCGCCGAGATCTGCGCGGACAACGGTCTGGTCTTCATCGGCTCCCCACCGGAGGTGATGGCGTCGCTGGGCGACAAGAACGCGGCGCGTGGCCTGATGCGCCAGGCTGGGCTGCCCCTGCTCACCGGCAGCACGGATGTCGCCCGCAGCGCGGCGGACGTCCGCGACATCGCCGACGCCATCGGTTATCCCGTCATTATCAAGGCCGTTGCCGGCGGTGGCGGCCGCGGCATGACCGTTGTCTGGTCGGCCGCGGAGCTGGCTCGGGCCTACACCCGGACACGCGCCGCGGCGCGGGCCGTGTTCGGCGACGACCGGATCTACGTCGAACGCTTCCTGGAACGGGCACGCCACGTCGAAGTGCAGATACTCTGCGACGCGCACGGTGGGGGCATCCACCTCGGCACCCGTGACTGCTCGGTCCAGCGTCGTCACCAGAAGCTGGTCGAGGAGGCGCCGGCACCCGAACTCGATCCCGATCGGGTGGCCGAGATGTGCCAGGACGCCGTGCGCGGGGCGCTCTCGGTCGGTTTCACCGGTCTTGGCACGGTCGAGTTCCTGGTCGACGAGGACCAGAACCACTACTTCATAGAGATCAACAGCCGTATCCAGGTCGAGCACCCGGTGACCGAGATGGTGACGGGCTGTGATCTTGTCCACGAGCAGCTGTACGTGGCGAGCGGCACGCCGCTGCGGCTGCGCCAGGATGACGTCGCCCCGCGCGGCGTGGCGGTCGAGTGCCGGGTCAACACCGAGGACCCCGACCGCGGGTTCGCGCCCGCTCCGGGGCTGCTCGAGCGGTTCACCCCGCCGGCCGGCCCGTTCGTCCGGGTCGATACCCACGGTTTCCCCGGCTATCGGGTCAGCCCGCACTACGACTCGTTGCTGGCCAAGGTGTCGGTCTGGGCGCCCAGCCGGGCCGAGGCGCTGAGCCGGGCCGAACGCGCCCTGGGTGAGTTCGACGTCGCCGGCCCCGGCGTGGCCACCACCATCCCCTTCATCAAACGGGTGCTGACCGACACCGAGTTCCGGAAGGGGCTGTACTCGACCGGCCTGGTCGACCGCATGGTCACGGACTAGGGCGTGGCTGAGGGTGACTGCCCGCGCCGCCTCGCGATGCACGCGCTCAGCCCCGCTCCTTGATCCACACCCCTGTTGCCGGGCGCTTCGAGGGGCTCCGGCGGTAGGGCGTTCGATCAGGGCGCGGCGTCCGGGTGGATGGATCGCGAGCCGGACAGCCCTGTTGTCGGAGCCTCTTACTGAAAAGGATACGATGATGAGCGCGGAAACCACCGGAAATACTCGGGTAGTCGTGACACCCGCACAGATAGCGGAGATTCTCGTCACGAAGGCCGGTATGGATCCGGCTATTTTCTCCGGGAATCCAGACAGCTCTCTTCAGAATCTTGAGATCGACTCCTTGGCTGTACTCGAACTACAGGCTGTGATCGTTGAGAGGTTTGGGGTAGAGATTCCCGACGAGGCCATCACCATGACGCTCGGAGAAATCGCCGCCGTTGTCAACGAATGCTTTGAGGAGGTCTCCTGAAAATGTCTGGACATACCCAGAACTCAGTGTTCATAGCCGCGCCATTCGATGTTGTCTGGAGCGCCACCAACGATGTCGAGAAATGGCCTGGCCTCTTTACGGAGTATGCCTCGGCCGAGATTCTGGAGCGGCGGGGAAACACGGTGCGTTTCCGGCTGACCATGCATCCGGACACGGACGGGCAGGTCTGGTCATGGGTGAGCGAGCGGACGGCCGACCGCGACCGTCGGGAGGTGCGCGCGCACCGCGTCGAGCCGGGCCCCTTCCGGTACATGAACATCTACTGGACGTATGAGGAGGCCGACGGCGGTGTGCGGATGCTGTGGGTACAGGACTTCGCCATGCGCCCGGACGCTCCGGTTGACGACGAGGCGATGACCGCCCGAATCAACATCAATTCGCTGATCCAGCTGGAGGTCATCCGGGACAAGGTCGAACAGCTGGCGGCCGGTGGGGCCGACGTGGCCGGGGCTGGCGTGGCCGGCACGGCCCGCGACATCCGCGCATGACGAGCGAGAAGGGATCGAGAGGCATGGCCGTCACATCCCACTGTGGGCATGTTGCCGCTCGTGACGTGCCGGCGGACCGGCGCCGCGGCGGAGAGCTGCGCGTGCTGCTCGGCCCGCGGACCGTCGGCAGCACGTCCGGCTTCATGGGCGTGGCCACTTTGTTGCCCGGTGAGAGGATCACCGAGCATTACCATCCATACAGTGAGGAATTCCTGTGCGTCACGCATGGTGCGATTACCGTGGACTGCGATGACGAGCCCGTGGTCATCGCGTCCGGCGAGGGGCTCTACATCCCGGTCGGGATGCGGCACCGGCTGCGCAACACCGGGACCGAACAGGCCTCGGTGGTCTTTCACCTCGGTCCGCTCGCCCCCCGCCCCGAACTCGGGCACGTGGACACCGAGAGCCCGGCCGCCGAGGGCCCGGCCGCCGAGAGCCCCGCTACCGAGAGCCCCGCTACCGGCAGCCCGGTAACAGACCCGGTGGCTTTGTGATGGTCGCCTCCCGGCGCGTGGCCGTGACCGGGGTGGGTGTGGTGGCACCGGGCGGGGTGACCCGGCCGGCATTCTGGTCGACGGTCACCGAAGGGCGTACCGCCACCCGCCGCATCACCTTCTTCGACCCGTCGCCGTTCCGCTCCCGGGTCGCGGCCGAGTGCGATTTTGATCCGGTGGCGGCCGGCCTGTCCGCCCGGCATACGCGGCGATCCGACCGGTACATCCAGTTCGCCCTCGCCGCCGCGGCGGAGGCGGTCGCCGACAGCGGGATCGTCTTCGACGAGGACACCGCGAACGCGGCCGGCGTCGCGATGGGTACGGCGGTCGGCGGTACCACGGCGTTGGAAACCGAGTACGTCGTGGCCAGCGACAGCGGCCGGGAATGGCTGGTCGATCCCGACCATGCCGCTCCGTTCCTGTATCAGGCTCTGCTGCCGAGCAGTCTCGCGGCCGACGTGGCGGCCTGGTTCCAGACACACGGCCCCGCGCAGGTCGTCTCGACCGGCTGCACCTCCGGGATCGACGCCATCGGTTACGGCTACCAGCTCGTCATGGACGCGGAGGTGGATGTCATGATTGTCGGCGCTTCGGATTCCCCGATCTCGCCGGTCACGCTGGCGTCGTTCGACGCGATCAAAGCGACGTCGCCGGACGACTCCGACCCCGCGCATGCCTCCCGGCCCTTCGACCGGGACAGACAGGGCTTCATCCTGGGCGAGGGCGCCGCCGTCCTCGTCCTGGAGGAGATGGGACACGCGCTGCGCCGGGGAGCCCGCGTCTACTGTGAGGTCGCCGGGTTCGCCACCCGGGGAAACGCCTTCCACATGACCGGCCTGCGGCCTGACGGCGCGGAGATGGCGGTCGCCATCGGTGACGCGCTGGCCCAGGGACGGCTGGCGCCGACGGATGTCTCCTACATCAACGCTCATGGTTCGGGCACCAAGCAGAATGACCGCCACGAGACAGCCGCCTTCAAACGCGCCCTCGGCGAGCACGCCTACCGGATACCGATCAGTTCGATCAAGTCCATGGTTGGCCATTCGCTCGGCGCGATCGGCGCCATCGAGATGGCCGCCTGCGCGCTGGCGATCGAGCACGGGGTGGTGCCGCCCACGGCGAACTGGGCGAACCGCGATCCCGAATGCGATCTCGACTACACGCCGAACACAGCGCGGGAGCAACAGGTCGACGTGGCGCTGTCGGTCGGCAGCGGTTTCGGTGGATTCCAGTCGGCCATGGTCTTCGCCCGGCCGCGGGAGGCCGGGCGATGACGCGCCAGGCGGCCGCGCCGCGCGCGGTCGTGACCGGCATCGGGATCGTCTGCGCGAGCGGCGTCGGCGCGGACACCTACTGGAAGACGGCGCTGTCCGGCGAGAGCCGGATTGAACGGATCTCCCAGTTCGACCCGTCCCGGTACGCAACCACCCTTGCCGGGGAGATCGACGGCTTCCAGGCCGCTGACCACATGCCCAGCCGGTTCGTGGTGCAGACCGACCGGTGGACCCAGCTGGCGTTCTGCGCGGCGGGCCAGGCGCTCGCCGACGCCGAGATCGATCCGGCGGCCCTCGATCCGTACGAGATGTCGGTGGCACTCGCGAGCGGTTCCGGCGGGAATGTCTTTGGCCAGCGTGAGCTCCAGCGGCTGTGGAGCTCACCGTCGCGCACGGTCGGCGCCTACCAGTCGATCGCCTGGTTCTACGCGGCCACGGTTGGCCAGTTGTCGATCATGTATGGCATGAAGGGGCCGTCGGCGGTGCTGGTTGCCGAGAGCGCCGGCGGTCTGGACAGCCTCGCCCATGCCGCGCGGCTGGTCCGCCGCGGCACCCCGGTGGTGCTCGCGGGCGGGACCGAGGCCCCGCTGTCCCCGTATGCGCTCACCTGCCAGCAGCACAACCACGCGATGACCGCCCGGACCGACCCGGCGCGGGCGTACTGCCCGTTCGACGTGGACGCGGATGGTTACGTGCCCGGGGAGGGGGGCGCGGTGCTCGTCGTCGAGGACCTCGGCCACGCACTGGCCCGCGGCGCGCCCGTCATCTACGGGGAGATCGCCGGTGCCGCCGCCACGTTCGACGGGCGGCCCTGGCGGCCCTGGCGGCGGGGAGCCGAGGGGGACGTGGAGCAGTACGCGCGTGCCATGACCATGGCATTGCGGCGGGCCGGCGTACGTCCGGGTGAGGTTGACGTCGTCTTCCCCGACGCGCTTGGCCTGCCCGCCGCGGACCGGGACGAATGCGCCGCCATGCGGGCGGCATACGGCTCGGCGTCACCAGCCGTCACCACGCAGAAACCTCTGGTCGGACGGCTTTACCAGGGTGGGGCCGCGCTGGACGCGGCGACCGCGCTGCTGGCCATGCGTCACGATCTTCTTCCGCCCACCGCGGGTACCCGCCGGCCGGCGCGGGGATGCCGGCTCCACTTCGTGTCCGAGGTGACCCCCACACCGGTGTTCACCGCGATGGTCAACGCCCGTGGACTGGACGGATTCAACACCTCCCTCGTGCTGCGCCGGTGCCCGGAGATCGACCTGAACGCGGTCCCGGCCGCTGGCACACGCCCGCGGCCCCAGCCGGAAAAGAAAGGGGACAACCAGCGATGACCAGCCCCGAGACGGCCGGCGGCGGCGCCGGGAGCGACACGGTACGGACGCTGCTGCGGATGCGCGCCACTGCCGGCCGTGAACACGAGTTCGAAAACGCCTGGCGGAAGGCGGCCGAGGTCATCAGCACGGTGCCCGGTAACATCCGCCAGGACCTCATGCGCGACCCGGATCTTCCTCGTGAATATGTGATCGTCGCGGATTGGGAGAGCCGGGCGGCGCTTGACGCCTTCGGGCGCAGCCCGCGCCGGGACCATCTCACCACGGCCCTGCGGGACCTGCGCGATGATGCGGACCGCCATACCTACCAGATCCTGCAGACCCTGGCCGGACGGGAACCGGCGGTGCGTGTGCTGGTCACCACAACCGTGCCCGCGGGTGAGGAGGCAGTCTTCGAACAGGCCTTCCTCGACGTGGCGGCGGCGATGCGCGGTGTTCCCGGCCACCTCCGGGAAGAGCTTCTGCACGAGCCCGGAACGCCCACATACCACCTGCTCGCCGAATGGACGTCGAAGGCCGCGTTCCTCGACTGGGTACAGGATCCGCGTCATACCGATCGGACCAGGGAGCTCCTTCCCTACCTCAACCGCGGGTTCTCCCGCCGTGTCTTCACGATCGCGGCCCGGCCACCGGAGCCGGCAGCGGGCCCGGCACCGGATCCGGCCACGGCCGCCTCTCCGCTCACCGTTATCGGCGCCGGTAACGCGGCCGGTAACGCGGCCGGTAACGCGGCCGCGCCGACGGCGCCGGGCAGGCGGCGGGAGCCGCGCGCGACAACCGACGTGCTGGTGGTCGGCGCGGGACCGACCGGGCTGACCCTGGCCATCGAGCTGGCCCGCCGCGGGGTCGCGTGCCGGCTGGTGGACAGCAACGCCAAGCCGCCGGGCCGGGCGGACAAGGCCATCGGGGTGCACTGCCGGACCATGGAGATCTGGGAGGACATGGGCCTCGCCCGCGCGGCCATCGATACCGGCATCTGGTTCAACGGCCAGATCGTCATCGTGAACGGACGCCAGACGCACCGGGTCGAATGGAATCATCCGGAGCTGCCATACGCCCACCTCGGACTGCCCCAGTACGAGACGGAACGGCTCCTCGTCGACCGCCTGAGTACCTTGGGCGGTTCGATTGAGCGGGGCCTGGAACTACACACCGTCACCCAGGACAGCGCGAACGTGGTCGCTCACCTGTCCACCGCCGACGGAGCGCGGGAAACGGTGCATGCCAAGTACATCGTCGGTTGCGACGGCGCGCACAGCGTCGTCCGCCGGGAGCTGGGGCTGTCCTTCAACGCCGGGGCCGGGCGGTTCCCGCAGCTGTTCATGCTCGCCGACCTCGACGTCGACTGGGCGATGCCCGAGGGGTACCTGCTGCGTTTCATGCACATGACCGACGGTGAGCTCGACGGGATGCTGGTGTGCGTCCCGCTGCGGGGCACGGGCCGCTACCGGATGGCGACCATGGCGCCGCCGCGCGTCATGGCGGAGGCGGCCCGCACCGAGGTGCCGCCCGGCTTCACCAAGGAGTACGAACCGCCGACACTGGCCGATTTCCAGGTCGCGCTCGACCGGCTCGCCCCGGCTGGCACCACCGGCCGCAACCTCCGCTGGTCGTCGATCTTCCGGATCAGCCACGGGATCGTCGACCGGTACCGGGTCGGCCGGGCCTTCGTCGCGGGCGACGCCGCGCATCTGCACCCGCCCGCGGGCGGCCAGGGCATGAACACCGGGATCCAGGACGCCTACAACCTCGGCTGGAAGCTCGCGCTCGCGGTGAACGGGCGCGCCGGGGCCGGGCTGCTCGACAGCTACGAGGCCGAGCGCCGCCCGGCCGGACAGGCGGTCATGGACCGCGCCGTCCGGGTGGCGTTCACCGACGAGATGGACAACGCCGACGAAAAGGCACAGTTCCTCGACGAGATGCAGCTGACCCTGACCTATCGGGGCACCCCCGGGGTCGGCGAGGCGCTCGGCTGGGATGCGCCCGACCGGGGACCGGCCGCCGGGGATCGCGCGCCCGACGTACACGGCCTGACCCGCCGCGGTGTCGGGCACCCCATGCGCCTGTTCGAACTGACCCACGGGATCTCGCACACCCTGCTGATCTATACCGACGCCAGTACGACCGAGGAGGACCTGCGCGGCTACGAGAAGACGGCTGGCGCGATCCAGCACCGGTTTCCCGAGCTGGTCACCATCTACCTGGTCCGGGACCCCGACGCCCCACGGCCGCCAGCGGTGGGCCTGCCCGTCGTGTACGACACCGGCCGACAGTGGCGCGCCGCCTACGCCGCCGCCGGACCATGTGCTTACCTGATCCGTCCGGACGGGCACGTGGGCTTCCGGACCAGGCCGGTCCTTGCCGGCGCCCTCGAGGACCATCTGCGTGCCGTGTTCGGCGATGGCCGGCAGTCCCGGGAGTGATCCCGGGTGTCCCGGGCGTCGACGGGGCGCAAGAAACATGATCGTGTCGTCGTTGGCCTGGAGCCCGGCCCTGGGCAACGGGAGATGCGACAGGGGAGGGAGCTGGCATGGAACGTGGGAAAGGCCGTCACCGACGGCTGCGGGTCGCGGTGTGCGGGGCCGGCGCGGCGGGGATGACCAGCGCGCTCGCCCTTGCGCGCCAGGGGCATGCGGTCACCCTCTTCGAACGGGACGCGGCCGCTCGGCCGGCGCAGGTCGGTGCGGCTGCCGGCTGGCGACGGACCGGGGCCGCGCAGCTGCACCAGCCGCACGCTTTTCTCGCCCGTGGCTGCGCCGAGCTGCTTGCGGGGCTGCCCGACGTGGTGGCGGCGCTGCACGCGGCCGGTGCGCTGGAGGCCGCGCTGCCACACGGGCTGACCTCCTTCCTGTGCCGGCGCAGCACGGTGGAGTGGGTGCTGCGCCGGCTGGTCGAGGCCGAGCCCGGCATCAGCGTCCAGCTTGAGGCCGTGCGGCGGGTCGAGGCGCACAGGGGGAGCGTCGACGTGGTACGCCTGGGTGACGGCAGCGCGCATCCAGCGGATCTCGTGGTCGACTGCGGTGGCCGGCGCGGCGCTCTCACGACGGAGATGCTCGCTGAAGAGGTCTTCGACGAGCCGGCCAACGAGACGTACCGGTCACGCCGCTACCGGCTGCGGCCAGGATGCCAGTTCGCCGCGGTCAACCGCGGGGTGATCGGGGTCGAGGAGGGCGACGGCTACTCGTTCCTGGTCTTCCCGCACGACGCGGGGACGTTCACCGTCACGTTCGTGCACCTGCCTGAGGACAAGGCGCTGGCGGGTCTGCGGGCGGTGCCCGCCTTCGAGGCGGCCGCGCGCATGGTTCCGCTCGGCGCGGCCTGGACCGACCCCGCGTTCGCCGAACCGATCTCGGATGTCATGGTCATGAACGGCCTGCGCAACGTGTTCCGTCCGCCGGGCCCGGCCAGGCCGCTGGGCCTGCACGCGATCGGCGACGTCGTGTGCACCACCAACCCGCATTTCGGTCGAGGTATCTCGCTGGCTGTGGCGCACGCTCTCACGCTCGCCCGCGCGGTCGCCGAGGATCCGGCCGACCCCGAACTGTGGCGTGACCGGGTCGACGCCTGGGTCCACGGTGAACTGTGGTCGTGGTTCGATGACGCCCGGTCGCTGGACCGGTCGCGTACCGTGCTCTGGCGGGCAGCTATGGCCGAGACCGACCCGGCCGCTGCCACCGCTGGGGCCATTCCGGCGATGAGCCCCCCGAGCCCGGCCGCCGTGCCGCGGCTCATGGTGCTTGCCGCGGCCGGCGTCGATCCGGTGGTGGCGCGGGCGGTGTTCCGCCACATGCATCTGGCCGCCGCGCCGGAGGAGCTCAACGCGGTGCAACCGCGGGTGTCCGAGCTACTTGCCGCGGGCTGGCGCCCGCGGCGGCCGGCCGGTCTGCCGACCAGGCAGGAGATCGTCGAGGTCGTTCGCGCGGTCAGGGCGCCGGCCATGTGACCGGGGGCGGGCCGCCCGCGGGCAGGGCGATCGCGGTGATGATCAGTCCGTTGCGGGCCAGCCAGCGGCCCGCGAACTCGGTCAGTTCATGACCGGCGAGGATCGGGCCGGCCACCAGCAGCCGAGCGTGGAAGGTACCGGTGGGTTCGGCGGTGATGAGCGCGTCGTCAAAGCCAAGCCAGCGTCTGGCCAGTGGGAACCATGCTTTGTACACCGACTCCTTGGCGCTGAACAGCAGCCGGTCCCAGCACACCTCGGGGTGACGTGATGTTCGCTGGTCGAGCCAGGAACGCTCCTCGGCCAGCGCGACCTGGTCGAGGACGCCCGGCGGCACACCCTCGTTGGGTTCGGCATCGATACCGATCGTGACGATATCGGCGGACCGGGACACGGCGGCCGCCCGGTATCCAGCACAGTGCGTGATACTGCCGACGACTCCGGCGGGCCATCGCGGCTCGCGCCGGGGACCGGGCAGGATCGGTGCCGGCGGCAGGCCGAGCCTGGCGAGCGCACGGTGGGCGCATACCCGGGCGGTGGTGAACTCCCGGCGCCGTTTGTCCACGGACCGCGCGAGGGTCGCCTCCTCCTCGGCGAACAGCACGGCGTGCGGGTCGTCGGTGAACGCCTCGACCGCGACCGCGCTGGCGGGCAGCAGCGTCTCAAGCAGGGCGGTCTCACGCATGCGGATCCGATGCATGCCGCTTCGGGACGCTCCAAGCCGAGGCGTACTGGTCCGGCGCCGGCAGAATCTGGCGCGGGACATTGCGCGGCATGTTCCACCGGCTCCATTCCCGCGGGTAACCGACCGAAACCTCCTCGAACCGGACGCCGTCATACCAGGTTGTCCGCGGGATATGAAGATGGCCGTAGACGACGGCTGTGGCCCGGAAGCGCAGGTGCCAGTCGGCGGTGCTCTCGGTGCCGCACCACTGCGCGAACTCGGGGTAGCGCAGCACATCTGTCGGGCCGCGTACCAGCGGGAAGTGGTTCACCAGCACGGTCGGCAGGCTCCGCTCGCGGGCGGCGAGCCGGTCGCGGGTGTGCGCGACCCGAAACCGTGACCATGCGTCCACGCCCGGGTATGGGTCGGGATCCAGCAGGAACTCGTCCGAGCACATCACGCCGGACTCGCGGGCCACGGCGAGCCCTTCCTGCTTGGTGCGGGTGCCCGCCGGGCGAAACGTGTAGTCGTAGAGCAGGAACAGCGGTGCGACGGTCACGGGGCCGCCGGCGCCTGTCCAGACGGGGTAGGGGTCCTCCGGGGTCAGCACACCAAGGCCGCGGCACATCTCCACCAGGTACTGGTAACGCCGTTCGCCGGTCAACCGCACCGGGTCTTTTCGCGGCGTCCACAGCTCGTGGTTACCGGGAACCCAGATCACTGTGGTGAACCGGCTGCTCAGCAGCGTCAGCGCCCACTCGATGTCCGCGGCGACCTCACCGATGTCACCAGCGACGATCAACCAGTCCGCGGCCGACTCCGGCCGGAGCTCCTCGACGATCTGGCGGTTCTCGGTATAGGCGACATGCAAATCACTGATGGCCAGTAATTTCCCAGCCGCGGCCCGGGATGCGGTCACCGGTCCGACTTTACTATTTTAGCGCCGTTCAGGCGTTGACCGCCACCGGGCCGGCTGGTCTGCGTGGCCACGGGGAAGCGAGGGACGGACGCTCCCGCTCCACACCCACCCAGTCTACAGCGAGCGATATATGCGGCAGTACATCCTTGCCTTCGAGAAAGTGGCGGCTGCTTTCTACACGAAGACCCCG
>NZ_CAKJTR010000006.1:54732-58127 GCF_917627355.1 Protofrankia sp. Cj3
ACGCTCTGAGCGCGCGACAGGACCAGCGGTCGCGCACTCTTCGGCCGGGAAGGCCGCGGTCCAGGAGCGCTGCCAGAGATCAGCCGCCGCGGCGGTTGGTGCGCTTCGGGGCGGTGACCTTGTTGGCGACGCTGTTGCCGAACTCGTCGACGAGGCCGGCCCGGCGCAGCGCGTCGGCGAGGGCGCCAGTGGGCGCGCTCGGCTCCCCACGGCGGGGGCGGGGCTGCGCGGCGCGGGGCTGCGCTGTTCCCCGCGGCTGTGTTCCCCGCGGCTGTGCGGTCTTTCGTGGCTGCTCGCCGCGAGACGGGTTGCCACGGGGTGAGCCGCCGCGGCTGGCATCGTCGTCGAGACGCAGGGTCAGCGAGATGCGTTTGCGGGGGATGTCGACGTCGAGCACCTTCACCCGCACGATGTCACCGGGCTTCACCACGTCGCGAGGGTCGGCGACAAAGGTCCTCGACATCGCCGAGACGTGCACGAGGCCGTCCTGGTGCACACCGACGTCGATGAAGGCGCCGAATGCCGCGACGTTGGTGACCACACCCTCCAGCACCATGCCCGGGGTGAGGTCGGCAAGAGTGTCGACGCCCTCGGCGAAGGTGGCGGTCCGAAACGCCGGGCGCGGGTCGCGGCCTGGCTTCTCCAGTTCCGCCACGATGTCGGTGACGGTCGGCAGGCCGAAGGTCTCGTCGACGAAGTCCGCGGGCCGCAGCGCACGCAGCGCGGCGGTGCTGCCGATCAGCGTCGTGATCTCGCTGCCGGTCGACGCCAGGATGCGGCGCACCACCGGATAGGCCTCCGGGTGCACGCTGGAGGCGTCAAGGGGGTCGTCCCCGTCCCGGATGCGCAGGAAGCCGGCGCACTGCTCGAACGCTTTCGGGCCGAGCCGAGGGACCTCGGTGAGCGCCCGGCGTGAGCGGAACGGGCCGTTGGCGTCACGGTGGCGCACGATGTTCTCCGCGAGGCTGTCGCCGATCCCGGACACGCGTGTCAGCAGCGGGGCCGAGGCGGTGTTGACGTCGACCCCGACGGCGTTCACCGCGTCCTCGACGACCGCGTCGAGCGAGCGGGATAGTTTGATCTCGGACAGGTCGTGCTGGTACTGGCCGACCCCGATTGATTTTGGATCGATCTTGACGAGTTCCGCCAGCGGATCCTGCAGGCGGCGCGCGATCGACACCGCGCCACGCAGCGAGACGTCCAGCTCGGGCAGCTCGCGGGAGGCGTAGGCCGAGGCCGAGTAGACCGAGGCCCCGGCCTCCGACACGATGACCGGGGTGAGCGCCAGTTCGGGATGCAGCCTGGCCAGCTCGCTGGCGAGCTTGTCGGTCTCCCGGGACGCGGTGCCATTGCCGATCGCGATCAGCTTGACGCCGTGCTGGGCGGCGAGGCGGGCGAGCACGGCGATCGACTCGTCCCAGCGCCGCCGCGGCTCGTGTGGGTAGATCGTCTCGGTGGCGACCACCTGGCCGGTCGCGTCGACCACCGCGACCTTCACGCCGGTCCGCAGGCCCGGGTCGAGCCCCATGGTCACCTGGGCGCCGGCGGGCGCCGCGAGCAGGAGGTCACGCAGGTTGACGGCGAACACTCCCACCGCGGTGTCCTCGGCCGCCTGCCACAGGCGCATCCGCAGATCGATGTCGAGATGGACGAGGATGCGCGTGCGCCAGGCCCAACGGACCGTGTCCACCAGCCAGCGGTCGGCCGGACGGCCCAGGTCGGCGACGGCGAAGCGGTCGGCGATCGCCAGCTCGTAGTCGCTCGGCGCCGGGGCCTCCCGCGGCGCGGCCTCCTCGGCAGCCTCCCCGTCCGGTTCCAGGGTGAGATCGAGGATCTCCTCCTTCTCACCGCGGAACAGCGCGAGGATCCGGTGCGAGGGCAGCGTGGTGAAAGGCTCGGCGAAGTCGAAGTAGTCGGCGAACTTGGCACCGGCGTCCTGCTTGCCGTCGCGCACCCGGGAGGTGAGCCGGCCGCGCGCCCACATCCGCTCGCGCAGCGTCCCGATCAGGTCGGCGTCCTCGGTGAACCGTTCGACCAGGATCGCGCGGGCGCCGTCCAGCGCGGCGGCGGCATCGTCGACCCCACGCTCGGCGTCGACGAAGGCGGCCGCGGCCGCCTGCGGGTCGAGCGCCGGATCACCCAGCAGCGCCTCGGCCAGCGGTTCGAGGCCCGCCTCCCGGGCGATCTGTGCCTTGGTACGGCGTTTGGGCTTGTAAGGCAGGTAGATGTCCTCCAGCCGCGCCTTCGAGTCGGCAGCCATGATCTGTGTCTCGAGGGCATCGTCCAACTTGCCCTGCGAGCGGATCGACTCGAGGATCGCAGTGCGCCGTTCCTCCAGCTCACGCAGGTAACGCAACCGCTCCTCAAGGGTGCGCAGCTGCGTGTCGTCGAGTGTCCCGGTTGCTTCCTTGCGGTAGCGGGCGATGAACGGCACGGTGGCCCCGCCATCGAGCAGGTCCACGGCCGCGGTCACCTGACCCTCACGCACGCCGAGCTCCTCGGCGATCCTGCGATGAACCGACGTCGTCACAATCCTGATCCACCTTCGCGCTGGGGTCCGAAGCATTCGTGACCAGCTTGCCTGATCATCGGCTGGGTTCGTGTGTCAGTTTCCCGTGCCCGCTGTTCCCGTACCGATCGCCGGCCCGGTGCGCATTGAATAGAGTGGTATCAGCCGGGATGTGGTAGCGGGATCCGCTCGCTGAGCCCCGCGAGGTCGGGCTGGCCGTCGCGTACCGCCTGACGCGGCCGATTCCCATTCCGCGCTACGGCCGCGCTGGATGGGGTATCAGGTGACGTATGTGGACGGGCTGGCGGATGACGGTTGCGGTCCGCCGTTCCCCCCCGATCTCGCGGAACAGGCGGTCGACGCTCTCGACTCCGTGCTCAACCTGGCGCCTGAGCGGAGCCGGCTGCTGCTCGCCTACCTCGTGGAACGCAGGCTGGGGCGCCGGCTGCAGGTAGCCGACTACGGGACCAGCCGGCAGTGGTTCATCGGGCTTGTCGACGCCTGCGCCCGGCAACCGGCGGGTATCGCGGCACTCGCGGCGGAGGTCAGCCAGCTCGAGCCGGACAGTCCGGCCGCGGGGGTGCTGCGCCGGCTGTCGGGGGGCGATGCGGACGCCGTCGGCGAGCCGGCCGCCGCCCGACAGCCGGCACCGCCCCAGCCCCGTCCGGAGAGGTTCACCGGCGCGGAGGTGTCCGAGCTGGCAAGCGTCTTCCACCAGGCGCACGCCGCCCGGCAAATCCTCGCCGCCGCCGGCCTGCCCGCCGACCGGCAACCGGTCTGGTCCGTAGCACTGACCTCGCGGGAGTTCTGGACCGAGGTCGACGTCCTGCTTGCCGCCGGAGTCCTGATCGACGGCCGGCGGCGCGTTCTCGCGGCGGCGGCCCGG
>NZ_CAKJTR010000007.1:0-1917 GCF_917627355.1 Protofrankia sp. Cj3
TGACGCCGCGTTCGACGGCGTCCCCAAAATCCGGCGGAACACCGCGTCATGAGGTGTGGACGGATTCGACATGACCGCACCGTACCGACACCCACCGACGCACCAGCCTGCCGCCACGCAACATGGCAGTGGCCGCTTTTGTCGTCTCCGCGTGTATTGCCGATGGGTGGCCCTGATGATGGTGACCGCCACGTCACTTCCTGCCGCCGGCCGCACCCCAGCCGGAGCGTCCATCACGGCGGCGCCATCCGCGGCCATCAGGCACCGCCCCCGGTCAGCGCCCGCGCCGCTACCGGCCGGGATCCGTCACCGGGCGTGATAAGGGCAGGTACGAGGGCCGACACAACCAGGCTCGCTTTGGCCTGGTTCTGCGTGGATGCTGTCCGAGCCTCCCCGAGGGACGCCTCTACCGCGGACGGCCGGCTCTACCGGGCGACGACGAAGGCCGCGACATCCCGCGCGGGGCGGTCGGCAGGCGCCTGCGCCGGATGCCCGATGCCCACGGCTCCCATGGGCTGCCACTCGTCTGGCAGCCGCAGGACGGCGCGGACCACCTCCGGGCAGAACAAGGTGCTCGACACCCAGCATGATCCCAGGCCGTCCGCGGCCAGGCAGATCAGCATGTTCTGCACGCCGGCCCCCATCGCGACCAGGAACATCCGCTCCTCGGCGGCGGCCCGCCGGCCATCCGGGTAGGCGTGGGCGCCGTCGGCGGCCAGGCAGGGGACGACGAGCACGGGTGCCCGGCGCAGCACGTTCCCACGGGCGAGCCGGCGCGCGACCGCCGCCTCGCCGAAGCCGTCGGCGACCAGGTCCGCTGCCCACGCCGTGGCCATCGCGTCGAGCAGCTGGTCGCGGGCTTCGGTCACGACCACGAACCGCCACGGTGTGGTGTGGTGCGGCGCGGGTGCCGTCAGCGCCGCCGCGAAGGCACGCTCGATGGCGGCCGGATCCACCGGCCGGTCGCTGAACTCCCGGATGGTCCGCCGGGCGGTGACCGCCGCCCGTTGGGCTTCAGCGGTGCCGAGCCGGAACATGTCCTCGGCCGCGGGGCGTACCAGCGCCCGGGCCCCTCGGCCGTCGTCGGCGAGCGGGCGCAGCCCGCGCACCAGCGCCACCGGCACGCCGGTCAGTTTCCCCTTGACCAGGTCGGCGGCGGCGGCCAGCTCGTCCGCTTCGGCGATCTCGGTCATGCCCAGTTCGTTGCCGTACGGGTCGACATCGCCGATATGGCTGCGCAGCGCGGCCATGCCCGCGACGCCGATCGCGTGGTCGGTCAGGCCGGCCCGCCACGGCCGGCCGGCGGTGTCGCTGATGATGACAGCGACCCGTACGCCCAGGCGGTCGCGCAGCCCGGCCGCCAGCGCCCGAGCGCTTGCGTCCGCGTCGACCGGCAGCAGGGCTATCTCGTTTTTGATCACATTGGACGCGTCCACCCCGGCGCTGGCGATGACGAATCCCTGCCGGGTCTCCACGATTCGGGTCGGCCCGCGCCGGGCCACCTCGCGGACGGTCTCGGCCTCGACGGCGGCCAGCCGGGCCGTCTCCCGGTCGCCGTCGACGCGCAGCAGCCGTCCTTCCGCCTTGGAGACGATTTTTGAGGTGACGACGAGGACATCGCCGTCGCGCGGCTGGAGGCCACCGGTGGCCAGCGCGGTCACGATGAGCGCGGCGAGGTCGTCACCGGTGCGCACCTCGCCGATGCCCGATATGGCGATGATCTCCAGGGTGTCAGACACCGGCGAGTTCCAGGGCCGCGCGCACGATCTCGGCGGTCGCCGCGACGTCGGTCATCAGCAGCGGCCGGGCCCGCACGGTGACTCCGGGCACCTCGGTACCGGTGTCGGCGGTGTCAACCAGCCAGCCATCGAGAATTCCGTCCCGGGTAACCGGGTCGCGGACGGTCGTGCTGTCAGC
>NZ_CAKJTR010000007.1:2103-14443 GCF_917627355.1 Protofrankia sp. Cj3
GGTTGTGCCGCGCTGGGCGGTGTGGCGACGGGCACCGTAGTGGGTGCCTACCGCGCCCGCACTGGTCGCCACACCGATCGCGGTGAGGCAGGCGTCCGCCATGCCGCGGACGGGCGCGCCGCCGATGATCGGCGACACGCCCACGACTGGAGCGGGCGTCTGTGCCAGCGCCGCGCGTATCCCGGGCACGGCGAGGATCGACCCGATGGACACCACCGGATTCGACGGCGGGAGGAGCACGACATCGGCGTTGGCAAGCGCGTCGAGCACGCCGGGCGCGGGTCGCGCGGCCTCGGCGCCTATCGAAACGATCTCTATGGCTGGTGTGGCGGCACGCATCCGCAGCCACCACTCCTGAAAATGCACGGCCCGGCGGCCTGCGTCGGTCATCACGACGACGTGCGTCTCGACCCGTTCATCGCTCATCGGCAGCAGGCATACCCCGGGTTTCCACCGGTCGCAGAGCGCGGCTGTGACGTCGGTGAGCGGGTAGCCGGCGGCGAGCATCCGGGTGCGCACGAGATGCGTGGCGAGGTCGCGGTCGCCGAGCCCGAACCAGGTGGGACCTGCCCCGTAGGCCGCCAGCTCCTCGGCCACAGTGAATGTCTCGCCATGGCGGCCCCAGCCACGCTCGGGGGAGACGCCGCCGCCGAGCGTGTACATGACGGTGTCGAGATCAGGACAGATCCGCAGGCCGTGCAGGGTGATGTCGTCGCCGGTATTGCCGATCACCGTGATTTCGGCATCCGGCAACACAGCCTTCACCCCGGTCAGGAAGCGGGCTGCGCCGATGCCACCCGCAAGAGTTGTGATCTTCATCCGATACCCACGTCCCGCCGTCCTGTCACCGGTCGCTCCCGTCCACGCGGTGTCCTGACCGTAGCCCCGGCGGGACGAGCTTCCTCGACGGCACCCGCCGTGGTCGGATGTCTCAGGGGGAGAGGGCCGTGCCCGCCCGCGCCTGCGGCTGGCGGGTTGTGAACGACGCAAGCAGATAGCGTACGAGGCTGCTGGTCGGCCGTGCGGGAGCCGGGTTGGCCAGGCCGCCCTCGATGGTGGCCACGACCGCGTCCGCGGCGATTTCCCGATCGGGCTCGGTCACCCGGTCCGCGACTGTCGCCAGGGCCAGGTCGTGGAGCCAGGCATGCAGGCGTTCGTGGTACTCCATGACTGTGGGTGAGTGCGGTGCTCGCTCGGCCACACATGGGTGCAGGGACCGCCGGCGTTCGACCGAGTCGAGGGCGGCGAACAGCTTCTGGGCCGGATCACCGGCGAACGTGTCGATCCGGTCGACCTCACCGTCGAGGAGCCGGTTGAGAACCGCGGCGAACGCATGGTCTTTTGATCGGAAGTACCAGTAGACGGACCCTGGCTCGATGCCCGCGGCTCGCGCGATTTCGGCAATGGATGTGGCGGCGAAGCCCCGGGCGAGGAACTGCTGTTCAGCGACGGCCAGCAGCGCGTCAATCCGCTCCTCGCGCGGAACCTCCTGGCGGTTACGCGGCACCTGATCAGTTTAACGGCCCGGCGTCCCGCGGGTCGCGGGACGCCGGGCCGTCCGGTCACATTGACCGGGGCCGAAGCCGGCATGATCATATTTTTCCGCGCTGCCAGTGGGCCATCAGGCCCCGCCGCGAGGTGCTCGATGGATGCCATCGGATGGCCTCGGCCCGCGGCGGTGGATCGACGGTGGATGCGTCGGGTGCGCGATCCCGAATCGGAATGTTCATCAGCTGCTTTCACCGAAAGCAGCTGATGATCTTTTTGAGTTCTATCTCTTGATTTTGCTTCGAGAGCGTGGTGAGACTGATGGCATGCGCCGATCCGCGTAGCGGACCAGCGCACTGGAGCAGCGGGTGGTCTGCCAGGCGACCTGCACGTCCGGCCTGCTGCCCGCCGCGGCTGCGAACATCTCGCACCCAGCGCTGGAACAGCGGAAGGACGGTCCATGCCTGAGATCACGAAGAGGCCGCCGATCGCGATGAGGCACACTCTCGACGCCCTCACCGCCACCCTGGCCCGGGCCCTGGCTGGCGCGCGCCACCCGCAGGTGGAGGCTGCCCGGCGGTCTCAGCTGCGCCAGTGGGCAGGTCGTTCGCCGACACAGCGCGACGCCGCCGCGGAGCGCTGCGACCAGCTCGCGGCCCGCTGCCGGATGTACCACACCCTCGGTGTCGTTGGTCGGTTCCGCAGCGTCAGTCCGTCGTGTCCGGGCCGGTCGGGATGATCGGCCGACCTGGCGGCGACCGCGGGCAGGTCGTTCGGTCGCCGATCGTTGGGCGGTGATCCCGGCGGCTGGCTCGTGCGGCGGAGAGCTGGCTCGTGCGGCGGAGAAGGGAGGCGCTCTGGGGCGTGGGCCGGCGGACGCTCCTGGCGGTGCTGATTGCTAGATGACCATTGGGGTTCGGGTGAGCGGATGACGAGAGCAGGGAAGCCCGCCGACGGTTCGGTCGGCATCGGCGCGCGGCCGGTGCCGACCGCCGTACCGGTGGCGCCCGGTGCCGCGGCACTACGGCGCGCGCTGCGGCGGGCCCGCGACGGCGCGCTCCTCGATGCGGTGGAGGCGGCTGTCCTGATGGCCGCCCGTGGAGACGATCTTGTTGATCTGTCCGGGTCGGCCGCGCGGGTCCGTGCCGCCGGACTGCGCTCGGCCGGCCGGCCGGACACGATCACCTATTCGCCGAAGGTGTTCATCCCGTTGACCAGGCTGTGCCGGGACAGGTGCCATTACTGCACCTTCGCGACCGTCCCGCGGCGGTTGCCCGCGCCCTACCTGAATCTCGACGAGGTCGTCGACATCGCCCGCCAGGGCGCGGCGGCAGGATGCGCGGAGGCGTTGTTCACCCTGGGGGACCGCCCGGAGGATCGCTGGCCCGCCGCGCGCGAATGGCTGGATGCGCACGGCTACGACTCGACCACCGGGTATCTGCGGGCGGCGGCCATCGCCGTTCTGGAGGAGACCGGGCTGCTGCCGCACCTGAACCCGGGCGTGCTGTCGTGGGAGGAGCTGGCCCGGCTCAAGCCGGTCGCCCCGTCCATGGGGATGATGCTGGAGACGACCGCGGCCAGGCTGTGGTCTGACCCAGGCGGCCCGCACCACGGCTCGCCCGACAAGGAGCCGGCGCGCCGGTTGCGGGTGCTGGAGGACGCCGGTCGCCTGGCTGTCCCGTTCACCACCGGCCTGCTGCTGGGGATCGGCGAGACCCGGTTGGAACGGGCCGAGACCCTGTTCGCGATCCGGGAGGTGGCGCGGCGTTACGGCGGTGTCCAGGAAGTGATCGTGCAGAACTTCCGGGCCAAGGACGGCACGGCGATGTGTGGCGAGCCGGACGTCGGCGCGGCGGAGCTGGCGGCCGCGGTCGCGGTCGCCCGGCTCGTTCTCGGGCCGTCAGTCCGGTTGCAGGCGCCGCCGAACCTGGTCGATGCCGGCGAATGCGCGCTTCTGCTTGCCGCGGGCATCGACGACTGGGGTGGGGTGTCCCCGGTCACCCCGGACCACGTCAACCCCGAACGCCCCTGGCCGGCGGTGGAGACGCTGGCCGCGCTCACGCGGGCGGCGGGCTTCACGCTGCGGCCGAGGCTGACCGTCTATCCGCCCTATCTCGGCGAACCGTGGCTGGACCCGCGGCTGCGATCCCACGTCGACGCCCTGGCCGGTCCGGACGGCCTGCTGCGCTCCGCGGCCACCGCGGTGGGGCGGCCATGGCAGGAGCCCGACGGCGGCCTCGCGAACAGCGGCCGGGTCGATCTGCACGCCGCCATTGACGTCACCGGCCGCCAGGCCGACCGCAGAGCGGATTTCGTCTCCGTGTACGGCGACTGGGACGTCCTGCGTGCGCGGGTCAGCGCGGCCGGTACAGGTGCTGACGGGGTCGTCGGCACGGGGTCGCGTGCGCGCGGTGCCGCTGGTGCGCCTCGACGGCGCGGAGCGGGCCGCCCTGCGCCGCGCCACCCGGGACCCGGCGGGGATCAGCGACGCGGATGCCCTGGTGCTGTTCGACGCCTCGGGCGCGGCACTGGCGGAGCTCTGCGGGCTCGCGGACGACCTGCGCCAAGACACGGTCGGGGACGACGTCACCTACGTCGTCAACCGGAATATCAATTTCACGAATGTCTGCTATACGGGGTGCCGGTTCTGTGCGTTCGCGCAGCGGCGCAACGACGCCGACGCCTACACCCTCTCCCGGCAGGAGGTCGGCGCCCGTGCCGAACAGGCGTGGGCGGCCGGCGCGACCGAGATCTGCATGCAGGGCGGCATACACCCGGACCTGCCCGGGAACGCGTACTTTGAGCTGGCACGCGAGATCAAGAGTCGGGTGCCAGCCGTCCACCTGCATGCCTACTCGCCGATGGAGGTCGTCAACGGCGTCACCCGGACAGGCCTGTCCATCCGTGACTGGCTGACCGCCGCTCGTGAGGCGGGTGTCGACTCGATTCCCGGGACGGCCGCGGAGATCCTCGATGATGACGTGCGATGGGTGCTGACCAAGGGCAAACTGCCGGCCGCGAGCTGGGTGGAGATCATCACAACCGCGCACGAGATCGGTCTGCCGTCGTCCGCCACGATGATGTACGGGCATGTCGACACGCCGGCCCACTGGCTGGCCCATCTGCGGCTGCTGCGGCGCATCCAGGAGCGTACCGGAGGGTTCACCGAGTTCGTGGCGCTGCCGTTCGTCCATCACAGCTCGCCGATCTATCTGGCTGGCGTGGCCCGGCCCGGCCCCACCGTTGAGGAGAACCGGGCGGTACACGCGATGGCCCGGCTGTTGCTGCACGGCGCGATCGACAACATCCAGTGCTCGTGGGTGAAACTCGGCGTGGACGGCTGCCATCAGGTCCTTCGCGGTGGTGTCAACGATGTCGGTGGGACCCTCATGGAGGAGACCATCAGCCGCATGGCGGGCTCCCAGCACGGGTCGGCCCGATCCATCGCCGAGCTGGAGGCCATGGCGGCCGGCGCGGGCCGGCCCGCCCGCCAGCGCACCACGACCTACGGAGCCGTCGGCGCGGAGCGGTTCGCCGCGGCCCGCCCGGATGCCGCGGCCGGGTCTGTCGGCGGTGCGCGCAGGGTCCTTCCGATCATCTCCTGACGGGTCCTCGGTCCCGATCTCGCCGTCCCGGTGATGTGATCGTCTGCCCGGCCGGACAATGGTCCCCAAGGATCGTCATCCGCCCGGGGCCCGTGTTCTGGATGCCGGCCGGGCTGCGGCCTCGGGCCGGGTCCCCATCGCGATCGACGCCCGCGCGCCGCCAGGGCCGTTGATGCCGGTTGCGAGCGCTGGTTGTCCCAGCGTGCCGTCGACGTCTCGGAAGCACGGTGTCCACGGATGTCAGGTGGATGAGAGGAGATGTCATGAGCAGGACAATTCATGACGGACTCATGCAATTTCGGACGGTAAGATGGCCTGGTCGGGGGGTGCGAGGGGTTGACGTGTGTTGCTCAGGGCGGCGAAGGGGGACCCTCTGTAACGGCATCTTGCTACCGTGAGCTATTGTCTGATCGCTGGTTGTAGAAGATGTTGCGCTGGTGGGGTTGACGTCGCTGAGTTCGGCGCGTGTAATTACCGGCGTGTCATTTCCCCCGCCGGTGGGGAAAGTGCGATAAAGCACTCGCCCGGCCGGTGTGGACACCAGTCACCTGCGCGCCGGCGCCCGGGGGGTGGCCGACCGCACCGCGACGGGTCTGGAGGAGTCCACATGGAACGCACCGACGCGGGCGTCCGCATCGTTCTCGCTGAAACGCACCGACCCCGCGCCGCGCTGTCCGCCGGGATGGCTGTTGACCGATGGCCGAGGCAGTCTGACCCCGGCCACCACGGTGGCGGAGAGCTGGTTACCGTCAAATTTGATCTTGATGCTGGCCCCGACGGTGAGCCTGCCGGATCGGCGCATCCCGATGAGACAGCCACCGAACATTACGATCATGATTCGGCCAACATCATCGAACTCGATATGGACGACATCCTCGCCGACCCACCGGAGTGGCAGGAGCGCGCGCTGTGCGCCCAGACCGATCCGGAGGCGTTCTTTCCGGAGAAGGGCGGCTCGACCCGCGAGGCCAAGCGCATCTGCTCGGGCTGCGAGGTCAGGAGCGAGTGCCTGGAGTACGCGCTCGACAAGGATGAGCGGTTCGGGATCTGGGGCGGCATGTCCGAGCGTGAACGGCGCAGGCTGCGCCGCCGAGCGGTCTGACCGTCGCGAGGGGAAGGCCGGCGGGCAGGCGTTCACCGCACGGTGAACGCCCGATCGTGCCCAACGGGCACGTCACCACCAGCCGAGGGCCTCGCGGGTGGGCACGGCGCCAGCCGGCGGATCCCGGTGGCTGCGGCCCGGCTGGCGGCCCCGGCCGGCTCGGCACGGTCGGTGTCAGCGTTGACCGGGCCGGACGCGGGGCGACGCGCGTTGGAGCGCCCGAGGATAGGACTGTCCGGCTCGTGGCTCCCCGCATCCCGCCCGGCCGCGTTGTCGTCGGTCGCCACCCAACACCAGGGTGACTCCCTCCTCCGCCTCGCGATGCACACACCCCAGCCCCGCTCCTTGATCCACGCCCCTATTGCCGGTCGCTCTTATCCAGGTGAGGCGAGGAACACCCGGCCCACACCGGTGAGCCTGAGCCGTGTCGACTCCGATGATCCCGGGGCGAGCAGGGCCGCCTGGCCGCGGTGAAGCCTGATGGTGCCCGTGCCCGTGCCGCCTACCTCGACGGTGCCGTCGGTGACCAGCAGGATGGCCGGACGCGTGACCGTCACGCCGTCACCGCCTGGTGGGGCACCGGCCGGCAGGTCGCAGATCGCCTCAGCCAGCAGGAAGTCGTCAACAGGAACATCCCAGGTACGCACGGTGATCCCAGTCGTCGCCAGTGTCGTCCGGGGGATGAGCACCGGGGCCGGGGCCGGCGTGGGGTCAAGGACATCCAGCAGCTCGTCGACGTCGATGTGTTTCGGTGTCAGGCCGCCGCGCAGCACGTTGTCCGACGTAGCCATGATCTCGATGCCGACGCCGTGGACATAGGCGTGCAGCAGGCGTGCGGGCTGGAACAGCGCCTCGCCAGGCCGCAGTGATATGTCGTTGAGCAGCAGCGCCGCGGCGATTCCCACATCGCCGGGGTGCGTCGCGGCAAGCCGGCGCACCAGGTCGGCGGCGGACGCCACCGCCGGTGCCGCCGGTGCCGCCGGTGCCGCCGGTGCCGCCGGTGGTTCGAGCATCGCGGCCGCCTCGGCCAGACCGCGGGCAAAACCGTGTGCCTGGTCGGCGGGCATCGTCAGCAGCGTGCGCAGGACCGTCGCGGCGCCCGCGGCCGGATCCCGCTCAAGCGGCGCGAACGCGGCCTCGAGCGGCGGATAACCCAGGCCATGCACAACGGCGAGGGTCCGCTGCGGGTCACGGACGCCGGCCAGCGCGCGGAAAGGCGTGAGCGCGACGATCAGTTCGGGTTTGTGATTGCGGTCCCGGTACCGCCGCTGGGCGGCATCGCGCGGTACGCCGGACCGTTCCTCGTCGTCAAAGCCGGTCTGCGCCCGTGTCGTGTCCGGGTGGACCTGCAACGAGAGAGCCTTCTCCGCGGCGAGAACCTTCAGCAGGAAAGGCAGCGGGCCGGCGACATCGGCGGCTGGCCGCCGCCCGTTGGCGGTCTCGACCTCGGACGGGGCGCCTGGATGGGTGCCAAGCCACAGCTCCGCGGCTGGTTCGCCGGTGGGCGTCTCACCGAGCAGGTCGTAGATGGCGCTGGGCGAGCCCCAGTCGTAGGTGCGCACCCGCCCGAACAGCCGCAGAATCCGGTCGGGCGTCCCGGCGGTCACTGTTGTCCGTCCTCCTTCTGGTGAACTGCTCAGGGCGCTTGCGCGCTGCTCAGGGCATGCGGTCCGGAGGGCATGCGGGCACGGCCGCGCGGCTGCTCAGCCGGCTGGCGCAAGCCCCGAGCGAGCGGAAGGTGTGGTGTCTGTGGTGTCTGTGGTGTCCTGGCCTGGTCGGGAAACCGGCATACCGCGTCCGTCACATGCCTGGGGACAACCCGCGGGCGAGAGTGAGAGCGACCGGCAACAGGGACGCGGCGTCGCGGTGTTGGGGCACGCACCTCAACTTCGCTCCTTGATCCACGCCCCTGTTGCCGGGCGCTCTTATTCGTCTTCGTGCCAGCCGTGGCCTTCCGGGTCGATGACCTCCGGTTCCACGCCGAGCATGTCCGCGACCTTGTGAATGAGAACGTCCAGGATGAGTTCGGCGAGGTCGTCGGTGTCCATCGCGCGGGCTTCCAGCGGCCGGCGATAGATGATGATTCGGTGCGGCGTCGCGGAGCGTCCCCGGCCGGCGGGCGGCTGATGGTGCGCCAGCGGCACGGGTTCGTCCGGGCCGAGGACAGCGGGCAGGGGCGGAACGTCCTCGACCGCGAACTCGACGTCCGACAGTTCGGCGGACCAGCGGTGCTCGAGGTGCTCCACGGCATCGAGGACGAGGTCGTCGAAGCGTTCCCCACGGCTGCGGTAGGCGGGGACCTCCGGGGGGAGGAGCGCACCGCGCAGACCGCGCCCGCGCCGGTCCCGGCGACGCGATACCGGGATGGGAGGCTGAGCGGCCGGGAAGTCCGGCCCGGGGGTTCCCCAGGATGCGCCGGGAGAGGCGTTGTCCGCCATGGCGTGAGCGTACGGCTCGCGAGCGGCAACCGTACCGACGCCCTCCGGATCCATCGGGTGAATTTCCCCTCGGTTACTCTGACGTATCCAGGTGTGTCCGTCGGTTCAGCTGGTAGGTACGGAGCGTCGTTGACTGCTTACCATGGCTCCGCGGCTGGCTGCGACACGGCGGGTGGTGGTGGCCGTCGCCCGTTCCGGGGGCTACCGTCCGGAACGTGAAGCCTCGGCGCTGCTCCCGCTCGGCATGTTCAGCGGCCGCGGTCGCCACGCTCACGTACGCCTACGCCGAGTCGACGGCCGTCCTCGGGCCACTCTCCCCATACGTCGAGCCGCATTCCTACGACCTGTGTGGAACGCATGCCGACCGCCTCACTGTGCCACTTGGTTGGGCGGTCGTGCGGATCGAGGGTGAGCCCAGGCACAGTGCAGCCTCTGATGATCTTGAGGCGCTCGCGGACGCGGTTCGTGAGGTGAGCCGACCAGCAGGCCGCGAGGATCCGCCCGATCCGTCCACACCCGCAGGTCGACGCGGTCATCTGCGGGTGCTGCCCCGACCGAGCTGAGGCCGCCCTGGCGCCCGTCCGGCGGGCATATCCGCTGGGGCGGGCCGTCCGGCTCGCCGCGCGTCGTGGCCAGTGCAGCCGGAGTGGACCCGGCGTCGGTAGGGTCATCGGCGTTGGTACCAGTACCAGTGTTGGCCAGCGTTCCTTGTGCCGCGGGCGCGCGAGCGGAGTGATGATCGCGTATCTGCCGGTCGACCGGGGGAAGGGCGGAAGGGTGCGCGATCTATCGCGGATCTTCAAGGCATATGATGTGCGGGGGATTGTGCCGTCGGAGCTGGACGCGGACATCGCTCGCGCGGTTGGCGCCGCGTTCGTGCGCGTGCTCGCGGCCCCGCGGGTCGTTGTCGCGCGTGACATGCGCGGCTCGTCGGTCCCGTTGTCGGAGGCGTTCGCCGACGGCGCCGCGGGCCAGGGCGCGGACGTCATCATGATCGGGCTTGGCTCGACCGACCTGCTCTATTTCGCCGCCGGTTCGCTGGACATCCCGGGAGCGATGTTCACCGCCTCCCACAACCCGGCCACATACAACGGCATCAAGCTGTGCCGGGCCGGTGCGGCTCCGATCGGGGTGGACAGTGGTCTCGGTGACATCCGGGCACTGGTCGAGGCGGGGGTCCCGGCGTTCACCGGGCCGCGTGGCGCGATCACGCACCGGGATCTGCTGGCGGCCTACGCCGAGCACCTGCGTACCCTGGTCGACCTGTCCGCGATCCGGCCCCTGCGGCTCGTGGTGGACGCGGGTAACGGTATGGGCGGCCTCACCGTCCCGGCCGTGTTCGACGGCCTGCCGTTGACGGTCCACCCACTGTACTTCGAGCTGGACGGGTCGTTTCCCCATCACGAGGCCAACCCGATCGAGCCAGCGAACCTGCGTGACCTACAGGCCGCGGTCCGCGCCACCGGCGCTGACATCGGGCTCGCTTTCGATGGCGACGCGGACCGCTGTTTCGTCGTCGACGAGCGCGCCGAGGGCGTCTCACCGTCCACCATCACCGCGCTGGTCGCTGAGCGGGAACTCGCCCGGGAACCGGGGGCCACGATCATCCACAACGTGATCGTCAGTAATGCCGTGCCCGAGCTCGTCTCCAGGCTTGGTGGCGTCCCGCTGCGCACCCGTGTCGGTCATTCGTTCATCAAGGCGGAGATGGCCCGCACCGGCGCGGTCTTCGGCGGCGAGCACTCCGGCCACTTCTACTTCCGGGATTTCTGGCGGGCCGACTCCGGGATGCTCGCCGCGATGCACGTCCTGGCCGCGCTCGGCGAGCAGGACCAGCCGCTGTCGCGCCTTCTTGATGGCTATGCCCCGTACGCGCTCTCCGGTGAGATCAACTCTGTGGTCGCGGACGCCGGAGTTACCATGGCCGAGATCGAGAAGGCGTATGTGGGCCTCGCGACCGGTATCGACCATCTCGACGGGCTGACCGTCTCGCTCGGGGGCGGTGTCTGGTTCAACCTTCGTCCGTCCAACACCGAGCCGCTGCTGCGCCTGAACGTGGAGGCCCCCGACCATGTCACGATGTCCCGGGTGCGGGACGAGGTCCTCACCCGCATCCGTCCCGGAAGGGAGACCGACCGTTGAGTCTCGATCCACTCCTGCTGGAGATTCTCGCCTGTCCGTGCCCGGCCCATGCCCCGCTACGCGCGGAGACGCTCGCCGGTGAGCCCGTCCTGGTCTGCACCTCGTGCGGCCTGGCTTTCCCGGTCCGCGACGAGATCCCGGTGATGCTGCTCGATGAGGCCGTCCCCTTCGGCGGGGACGTGCCGGCCGCGGATGTGCCGGGCGGGGTTCCCAGCTCTCCCTGAACCCGAACAGGCCTGGCTGCCTCCGTTGTCCGCGGGTACCTGTCAGGATGCTCCTTCGGGTAGCTGCGGGGAGGGCGGGCGGCACGTGCGGGAACTGGGACGGGCGCTGGGGGCGATCGTGGACGAGGCCATTCTGGATGACGTCGCTCGGCTGACGGCGGCCGATCCGGCCGGAATGTTGCTGCATGTGGCGTCATCGGCCCGCCAGGTCAGGGAGTCCGCGGCGCTGGCCGGAGAGGCCCGGCTCGATTCACTCGCCGCCGGCGGTCGCCCACGTGCCGTGTTCGTTGCCGGGGCCGCCGGCTCGGAGGCGCTCGGCGCGGCCTTGGCCGCTGTGGCGGGGCCGCGGTGCCCGGTCCCGGTGTTCGGGGACAACGGCTACAGCCTGCCCGGGTGGGTGGGTGTCGCCGACGTCGTGTTCGCGATGTCGGCCTCGGGACGCGATGCGCGGACGCTGACCGCGTTGCGGGAGGCTGATCGTCGCGGTTGCCGGGCGGTCGTCGTGGGCGCACCCGATTCGCCGCTGGCCGTGCTGGCCGGCCGGGCGCGGGCGCTGTTCGTTCCCGTTCCGGTGGTGGATGACAGGCCCACCCGCGCGAGTTTCTGGGCGCTGCTGGTCCCCGCGGTGGTTGCCGCGCGTGCTCTCGGCCTCGTCCCCAGCGAGGCCGGGGGACCGGGCGCGATCGAGGCCGCGGCGGAGCGGCTGGAGGAACTGGCCGTGCGCTGTCGACCCACCAGCGAGACCTTCGTCAGCCCCGCCAAGGAGCTGGCGCTCGCGCTTGCCGGTTCGTTGCCGTTGCTGTGGGCGACCACCCCGCTGGCCGCCGCCGCGGCCCGTCGCGCAGCCGATCAGCTGGCTGCCGACGCTGGTTACCCCGCGTTGCTCGGCACGCTGCCAGCGGACGCGGGCGCCCAGGCGGGCGTCCTGGATGGCGCGTTCGGAGTCCGCGCCACCAGGGGCGGTGCCGATGGTGCCACCATCGGTGGCGGTGCGGCCGAAGATCTTGAAGATTTCTTTCGCGACCGAGTGGCGGAGACGGAGCAGGTGCGGCTCCGCCTTGTGCTGCTGCGTGACCAGACCGAGGAGCATCCGGCGGTCACCCGGCAGGCCGATGCCGCGATCGCCGCCGCCGCCGAGCGTGGGATCGGGGTCACCGAGCTGACCGCGCAGGGGGCGAGCCGGCTGGAACGGCTGGCGTCCCTGGCCGGCCTGTTCGATTACGCCGGTGTCTACCTCGCCCTTGTTCTTGGCCTTGATCCCACCCCGGTCGCCGCGGCCCGCGATCTCGACGTCCGCCCGGCACCGAACTGACGCCGACGGCCAGCCCGTCGGCTAGCGGG
>NZ_CAKJTR010000007.1:14878-27780 GCF_917627355.1 Protofrankia sp. Cj3
ACCGGGCCGCTGTGGCTGGCGGTGCTGTCGGCAGGATGGCGCCCAACGACGGTGTGGTAGCTCCGGGCTGGGCTATCGTGACGCCCGGCAGCGGCCCAGCCGTCGTGGGTGCGGGTGCCGGTTGCGGCGGGGGAGTGGAGAGCAGACCGCCCTTGGTGCCTTGGGCCACCGTCGGATCGGCCTTTGACATCGGCATTGCCGGCACGCCGGTGAGCGCTTGGCGCAGCGAGCGGCCCCAGATGATCGCTGGAAGATCCCCGCCGAACACCCGGGGCCATGTCCGGCCGTCGGCGACGACTCCTTTGAGGGGGTTCCCCTGCGCCCCCTTGGGATTGCCGACAGCGACGGAGGCGGCTATCTGCGGGGTGTAGCCGACGAACCACGCAGCCGAGTAGTTGTCCGTGGTGCCGGTCTTGCCGGCGGCTGGCCGCCCGATCGCCGCCGCGTTCGGGTATCCCGTGCCCTGGGTGATCACTCCGGTGAGGACGCTCGTCACCGTGTCGGCGACACCGGCGGACACCGCCCGCCGGCAGCTGGGTGCGGGGGCAATGTCCACGTTCTGCTGGCTGGAGTCGGTGGCCGACAGGACATAACGCGGGTCACAGTGGACGCCGTGGGCGGCAAGCGTGGCATAGGCGTCGGCCATGTCCAGCGGGGTGACACGCTCGGAGCCAATGGCTATCTCCCCCTTTGCGGGGGAGACTTCCTTCAGGTAGGAAGCCGGGATCCCGAGCCGGGTCGCCATGCTGACGATGGCCGGTACGGAGATTTTCTCCGCGAGCTGGATGTAGTAGGTGTTCACCGAGTCCCAGGTTGCCTTCGACATGTCGTAGATGCCGCTTTCCTCCGGTTCGGCGTTGGCGAAGCCGGTGGGACAGTCACCGCCGCTGCGCGGATCCCCCCGGGGGAACCGCTTGGAGACGTAGCATGCGGGCGAATAAAACTGGGTGTTGAGCCCGTACCCCGCCTCCAGCGCGGCGGCGAGCGCGAAGGTCTTGAACGTGGAGCCGGGCTGGAACACCGCCGTGGTCGGCAGCGGCTCCTTGGTCTGATTGGCCGCGGCGTTGGAGCCGAAGGCCCGGTTCACCGCCATCGCCAAGACGTTGCCGGTGCCCGGTTCGATCACTACCTCGGTGGCTGACACCGGGTTGCTCGGCGCTATGACGGCATTGACCGTGTCCTGGACCGCGGCCTGGATCTTGGGTTGCAGGGTGGTCCTGACGACCAGCCCGCCTTCGTGGACCCGCCGGGCACGCTCGGCCTCGGTCGCGCCGAGCGCGGGATCGGCCAGCAGCTGGGTGCGCACGAAATCGCAGAAGAAGGGCGCGGTCGACGTCTCGCACGAGTCCTGCGCCGCGGCCGCGGCGGCACGCACCACCGTGACCGGGGTGGCCTTCGCCGCATCCGCGGTGGCCGAGTCGATGTAACCGAGTTCGGCCATCCGGTCCAGGACGACGTCCCGGCGCACCCTGGCGGCATCGGGATGGTTCACCGGGTCGTACAGGGACGGGCTCTGCACGAGCCCGGCCAACAGCGCCGCCTGGGGGAGCGTCAGATCGGTGATACGTACATGGAAGTAGTTCTGGGCGGCGGTACCGACGCCGTAGTTGCCGTTGCCGAAGTAGGCGATGTTGAGGTAGCGCTCGAGGATCTCGTCCTTGGTGAGGCTGTTCTCCAGGGCGACGGCGTACCGGGCCTCCTGGAGCTTGCGCTGGAGGGAGGTCCCGGCGGCGTCCTCGCGCTGTTGCTTGGTGCGCGCGTTCTGGAGCAGCACGTTCTTGACATATTGCTGCGCCAGTGTTGACGCGCCCTGTTGGACGTCGCCTGCCGCGCTGTTGCGCAGCGCCGCCCGGACGACTCCCTTCACGTCAACCCCGCCGTGGATGTAGAAACGCGCGTCCTCGATGGAGACGATGGCCTGCCGCATGACCGTTGGAATGGCCTTGCCGTCGACCACAGTGCGGTTCTCCTGGCCGCGCAGGGTCGCGATGACACTGCCGTCCGCGGCGAGGATGGTGGAAGTCTGGGGCAGCGGTGGCGTGACCAGCTCGGCGGGCAGGCTCAGGTAATGGTCGGCCGATGCCTTGGCGAACAGGCCGACCGCGCTGATCATGGGTAGGAACAGCAGCGCGAGGCCGATGCCCGCGGCGGTGACGACCAGCCCGATCCGGCTGAGCCGGCCCCGCCTGCCACCACCGTTGCCGCCGCCATCGCCGCCGGTCACCACGTCGCCGTCATCGGCTGCGGGCGCGCTTGCGTCCATGCTCGGCGGCGGCTGTCCGTTTCCGCTGGCGGTAGCGGAGCCGGCGGTACCGGCCGCGCTCGCCAGGCCACCGCCGTTCGCAAGGCCACCGCCATTCGCCAGGCCACCGCCGTTCGCAAGGCCATCGTCCGGTCTGTCGGAACCCGCCGCGACAGCGGCGGCATCCGATGCGCGACGCTGCGCTCGTGCGCGGAACGCGGAGTCTCTCTGCACGGCGGTAACGTCACCTTCCATGATTCAGTGAGCTTCGGCCCACGGGGAGATTCTGACCGACCCCCGTGGCGGAGCTGTACCCGGCGCGCTTGCCCGCCCCCGCATGGGGCTACGTTGTGCGCGGCGCCGCCAGGCTGTACGCGGAGCGGTCGATTGGGTGCGGCTGGTCACCGTGCCGTACCTCGGAGATGTGCGTGTGCATGTGCGGCGGCATGAGCGAGCCCACGTCCTGCCAGGCCCGCGGGGAAGGTCCCACATATCCGGATTGTGCTTACCGTGCTCCGTGCAACCGCGTTCCATACAGTGGTCCGGTGGCCACGGGACCACTGTATGCCGGCCCACTGCATGCCGGCGTGGAGGCGGACAATACTAACGATATCGGTAATTTCGGTGGGCGGGCCAGGTGAGCGCTGAACCAGCCGCGGGCGACCGGCCCGAGTCGGTCACCCGCGAGGTCAACATGTTGTGTCCGACCTGTGAGGGCCTTGGGTGTGTGACGCTGCTTCAGGTGGCCAGGCTGAGTGGTGAGCCGTGCCAGCTCAGATCCACGACGGCCTGCCCGGACTGCGTGACCACCGGCTACCGCCCGCTCACGCCGCCCATCTGAGCGCGGGGGCCTTCCGGGGCCTCCGGCGACAGGGGCATGGATCAACGGGAGATCCGCAGTAGGCGGCGCGCCTTTTGCGCGTCGAAGTCGAGGGCTTCGACCGGCGTGGAGGCGAGCCGGTGGACGAGCTGGCCCAGTCGGTGTACGTCGGCGGCCACCGCTGGATCGGCGAGGACGCGCAGGGCGAAGGCCAGGTCGCGCGGGCCGACGCCGTAATGCCGCTCCAGCTCGTCCGCGTAGGCGGCGGCGGCGAGGTCGCGCTCGCCGTACTCGCGGTGGCCGCCGCTGGAGCGCGAGGGCGCAAGCAGCCCCAGGGACTCCCGGTATCGCAGCATCCGCGCGGTCGTCTCGAGAACGCCGGCCGCACGTGTGATCGGCAGGCGCTCGCCGGGGCGCAGGCGCACGCGAGTCCGGATTGTGTCGAGTATGCGTGGGGCGTCCAGCACTTTTGGTATGGTCATGATTACCACCGGTCATCTTGACAAGAAAAAGTCAGCTTACTTGACAGGGCGGGCGGGTGACCGGAAGGCTGCTGGTCGACGTTCGATCACCGTTTGTGTGCTCCCCGTTGTCTGACGCCCGCAGCACCGTTGACAGGAGAACCCCAATGGCGGACCTGCCCAAGAACGACATAGCCGATCTCGCCTTGGCCCAGCAGGGCAAGACCCGAATCGAGTGGGCGGACCGGGCCATGCCGGTACTCCGGCAGATTCGCGACCGGTTCGCTGTCGAGCAGCCGTTCCAAGGTGCGAAGATCGCGGCCTGTATGCATGTGACGACCGAGACGGCCAACCTCATGCGGGCGCTCGCGGCTGGTGGCGCCCAGCTCGCCCTGTGCGCGTCGAACCCGTTGTCCACACAGGACGACACCGCCGCCGCGCTGGTCGCCGAGTACGGTATCCCCACCTTCGCCCGTAACGGTGTTGACCGCGACGGCTACTACGCGCATATCAACGCCGCGCTCGACGGCGCTCCGCACTATGTCTTCGACGACGGCTGTGACCTGGTCAACACCTTGCACACCACCCGAACCGAGCTGCTCGCGGGTGTGCGCGGCGGGTGCGAGGAGACGACCACGGGGGTTATCCGGCTGCGGCAGATGACCAAGGACGGCGCGCTGCGCTTCCCGATGGTGGCGGTCAACGACACCGACACCAAGCACATGTTCGACAACCGGTACGGCACCGGCCAGTCAACACTGGACGCGATCTTCCGTGCCACCAACACGTTGCTTGCGGGCAAGACCGTCGTGGTTGCCGGCTACGGGTACTGCGGCCGCGGTGTGTCCTCGCGCGCCAAGGGCATGGGCGCGAACGTGATCGTCACCGAGATCGATCCGACCAAGGCGCTGGACGCGGCCATGGACGGCTTCCGCGTCCTGCCGATGATCGAGGCCGCTGCCATCGGAGATGTGTTCATCACCGTCACCGGTAATCGTGACGTCCTGCGCCGCGAGCATTTCGAGGCCATGAAGGACGGGGCGATCTTCGCGAATTCGGGGCACTTCGATATCGAGATTGACATCACGGCCCTGTCCGACCTGGCGGTCGCGGGCCCGCGCCGGGTGCGTCACCAGACCGACGAGTACGTCCTGGCCGATGGCCGTCGCCTGCTCCTGCTCGCCGAGGGGCGCTTGGTGAACCTGGGAGCCGCCGAGGGACATCCGGCCGCGGTCATGGACATGTCCTTCGCGGACCAGGCGTTGACCGCGGAATGGCTGACCAGGAACTGGCAATCCCTCGCCCCGGGGATCCACGATGTCCCGGTTGAGATCGACAAGGAAGTCGCGCGGCTCAAGCTCGCGACGATGGGTCTCACGATCGACGTCCTCACCCCGGCCCAGGAGACCTACCTCAACTCCTGGGAGCACGGTTCCTGACCTTAGCGGTCGCCGCCGGAAGTTCGTCCAGGGTCTGCCGGCGCCTCGCGTCATCGCTCCCCGCACATCGCTTCGCGATGCACGGGTACCCCGGCTCGTCGGCCCCGGTAGAACACCGCTACCGGGGTCTCCGCCGACCGGGCGCTGTCAGCCAGGCCGGCGGCGGATCAGGCCGGGGGGACGAAGGGCCCGGGCGCCGGCTTGTCAGCAGGCTCGATCAGCCGGGTGGCAGACGATGCGGGGTCCTCGGGTCCCTGTCCCGGTGGGACCTGCTGGCCCTCCGGCAGATACGGGTACGGATACGGATACGGATACGGCCGGAGTGGATCCGGCGCTGTCGGGCGCTGATAGCCCGGATGCTGGGAACCCGCGTTCCAGGCTCCCGGTTGCCACGGCGCAGCTCCCGGTTGCCACGGCGCGGGGGCGTCGGCGAAGCGCCGCCGCGCCCGCGCGGTGCGTTCGGCAAGGACGGCGGACAGGTACGCCCAGCCAGGCGTATCCGGTGGCGGCGGCGGGGTGACGACCGCCCGTACGGATGCGGCGAGTTGGCTGCCGATCCGCTCGCGAGCCGCGGGCGAGAGGTCCTGGACCCGCCCGAGGAACTGGCGGATGGCGAGTGCCAGGGCGTCTTCGACCGATGACAGATCCAGCGTGGTCGCCCAGTAGGCGAGTTGCGGGGGCATCGTCACCGGCGCGCTGGTGCCGCGTGGGATCCGCTCCTGCAGGACGACCGTTCCGGCCAGGAGGTCGCCCAGCCGCCTGGATTTTTCCGAGATCAACATGCTGATCACGGCGGGGATCCCCAGCAGGGCTCCGGGCCGTTCGACCACAGCGCCGATCAGGCCCCGGACCAGGGCATGCCGGAACCGGATCGGCCCGCCATCATCCCGCACGACACGCAGTCCCATGGCCGCCTTGCCGAGGGTGCGGCCCTTCCAGACGGTCTCGGCTGTCACCGGGTAACCCACCAGTACCGTGATCACAACGAGCAGATAGACGGTGGCCGCGAGCGCGTCGTTGTCAGGAGCCACGATCCTGAAGGCAACCCAAGCCATGATCATGAGAGCGGTGAGCTGAAGGCTGAAGTCGACGATCCCGGCGATGAGCCGCGAGCCGAGCCGGGCGACTCGAAGGTCGATCGTGACGGCCTCGCCGGTGATGAACTGGCTCAAGCCGCACCTGTGGTCCGTGCCGTTCCGTACATGATTGTTTTTCCCGTCCTGTGGTCGGTCTCTCCGCGCATCTGTGCAGCCTGCCGGATCCCGGGTGATGCAACTCCGGCGGAAGCGCCGGTTATCCTGATCCAGTCTGTCCCCACCCGTCCGGTGTGCGCGCGGTAACGGCCGTGATTCAGATGCAGCGTTGCGGTCCGGGTATGGAGCGTGGCGCGGCGGTGGAGAGGCGGGAAGATTGTGGATCTTGACGCGTATGTCGGTCTGCATCGCGCTGAATGGGCGCGCCTGGAAAATCTTGTCAGGCGCGCGGCGCGGCCCCGCCGTATGTCCGGCGTCGAGCTCGACGAACTGGTGGATCTCTACCAGCGGGCCGCGACCCATCTGTCGGTGATCCGTAGCCGCTGTCCGGACCCGATACTGGTCGACCGTCTCGGTGGCACGGTGACCCGGGCGCGAGCCGTTGTCACGGGCGCGCGGGACCCGGGCTGGCATGTCGTCGGCAGGTTCTTCACCGTGACCTTCCCGGCGGCGGTGTACGCCCGCCGCGGCTGGGTGCTCGCCACCTGCGCGGGCTCACTCGCGGTTGCCCTCGCCCTGGGCCTGTGGGTGCTGAACTCCCCGGCCGCCTACAGCGGGTTGCTCCCCCCGGACGAGGTGGCGGCCATGTGCCGGACGGATTTCGCCCGGTACTACTCGGAGAACCCCGCCGCTTCGTTCGCCGCGCACGTGTGGACGAACAACGCCTGGGTGAGCGCCTCGGCCATCGCGCTCGGTGCGTTGGCGGGCCTGCCGACCCTGGCGGTGCTGCTGGCCAATGCCACCAACCTGGGGCTTGTCGGCGGTTACATGACCAGTTGCGGTGAGTCAACACAGTTCTTCACGCTGATCCTTCCGCACGGACTGCTGGAACTGGCCGTGGTGTTCACCGCGGGGGCGGTCGGTCTGCGGCTGGGGTGGTCCATGATCGATCCGGGTCCGCGCCGCCGGGCCGAGGCCCTGGCGATGGAAGGCAGGGCCGCCGTCGTGATCTCACTCGGGCTGGCCGTCGCGCTGGCGTTGAGCGGCTTGATCGAGGCGTTCGTGACGCCGTCATCCCTGCCCGCCGGGGTGCGGATCGCCATCGGTGCCGTCGCCCTCGCGCTGTTCGTCGGCTATGTCCTTGTCTACGGCAGCCGTGCCGTGGCCGCGGGGGAGACGGGCGACCTGGAAAAGGATCTTCTCATCGACCTTGCGCCGACCGTCTGACCGGGCTTTGTGACTGGCTGACCGGGGCTGACCGGGGCTCCGTGGGCCGTCTCGGTCGATCTTCTGGTGATCTGTTAGAGCGTGTGTGAGATCGGGCTTTCGATCAGTGAGCCGGAATGACGATCTCACACGCGCTCCTACAGGCGGCCGGCGGATTTCAGGCTCAGGTAGCTGTCGGTGACAGCGGACGCGTAGGTCGCGGGTGGGGCATCCACGACCTGAACGCCGTGCCCGCGGAGCAGGCCGGTGAGCTGGCGCCGCTGGAGCAGCGTCTGCTCGGCCGCGGCGGCGGAGTACAGCGCACGGACGTCCCCGCGCCCGGCCGCGAGCTCGGCCAGGCGCGGGTCGCTCACGGCCGCGACGATGACGGTGTGCCGGGCGGTCAGCGCGGGCAGCGCCGGCACCAGGCCTTCTTCGATCACCGCCGGGACGAGTTCGGTGAACAGTACGACAAGTGATCGCCTGATAGCTATACGCAGCACCGAGGAGGCGATCGCCTGATGGTCGGTCTCGGTGAGCACGGGTTCCACCAGCGCCAGCGCGGCGCTCATCCGGACCAGCGGATTCGGGCCGCCAGCCGCGGGGAGCGTGACGCGGGCGGCGGCGTCATGGGCGATCAGGCTGACCCGGTCACCGGCACGGGCGGCCACCGCGCCGAGCAGCAGGGCGGCGTCCATCGCGTGGTCGAGGCGCGGGGTGTCGCCGATGCGGCCCGCGCTGGTCCGCCCGGTGTCGAGGAGGCAGATGACCCGGCGATCCCGTTCCGGCCGAAACGACTTGACCGCGACGGTGCCGCGCCGCGCGCTGCTCCGCCAGTCGATCATCCGTACGTCGTCGCCTGGAACGTAGTCGCGCAGGCTGTCGAATTCCGAGCCTTGCCCGCCCCCGCGCAGCGTGGCGTCACCCTCGATCTCCCGCAGGCGGGCCAAGGCGGCAGGCAGGTGGCGGCGGGAGGTGAACGGCGGCAGCACCCGCAGCCGCCAGGGCGCGGCATGCCGTCCCTGCCGGCCAGCCAGACCGAGGGGGCCCAACGAGCGGACGGTTATCCGGTAGGGGTGACGATCACCCCGCCGGGTGGGCCGCAGCACCAGGTCGCAGAATCGTCGCTGCCCCGTTGGAACGGTCACCCGCCAGACACGTGGCGTGGCACCTGACGAGGGCGGCCATGCGTCCCGGACCTGGGCGCGGACCGTCCGGCGGCCGGTGTTCGTCACCGCCAGCACAAGTGGCACCGTCGTTCCCAGCCGTGCGGTGCTTGGCCCGGAACGGGTGAAGACCAGCGTGCGCACCCCGCCGGCAAGGGCGAGATCCACCGCGATCGCGGCGATCAACAGGCCATTGGCCAGCAGCAACGTCCATCCCGGGGCGGGGGAGAACACAACGGCCAATACGCTCGCGAAGGCGAGCGCCGTTGCCCGCCGGGTGACAGCCACCTGGGACTCCTTCGGGCCTCCGGGCACGATCATGATCGTGTACCCTTCGGTGGTAGCGCGCTACCGCGGTACGGGCACCGTGGCGAGCACCTGGTTGATGACGCTGTCCGCGGTGACGCCCTCGAGCTCGGCTTCGGGACGCAGCGCGATCCGGTGCCGCAGGGTCGGCCGGGCGAGCGTTTTGACGTCGTCCGGCGTCGCGTATCCGCGGCCGGACAGCCAGGCCCAGGCCCGGGTCGTGGCCAGCAGGGCGGTGGCGCCGCGTGGGGAGGCCCCGAGCTGGACGGCGGGCGCGGCCCGCGTCGCCCGGGCCAGATCGACGATGTAGCCGAGGACCTCCGACCGGATCTGGACGGCGCGGACCGCGTCGCGGGCGACCGCCAGCTGGGACGGCCCGGCGACCGGCCGGATCCCGGCCGCCGCCAGATCGGACGGGTCGAAGCCGGCGGCGTGCTGGGCCAGCAGCCTGATCTCGTCGTCCCGTTGCGGCAGCGGCACGGTGAGCTTGAGCAGGAAACGGTCGAGCTGCGCTTCCGGGAGCGCGTACGTGCCCTCGTGCTCGATCGGGTTCTGGGTGGCGATGACCGTGAACGGCACCGGCAGCCGCCGTGGTGCCCCTTCGACGCTGACCTGGCGTTCCTCCATCGCCTCCAGCAACGCGGCCTGAGTCTTCGGTGGTGTCCTGTTGATTTCGTCCGCGAGCAGCAGGTTCGTGAACACCGGCCCTTCCCGGAAGGTGAACCGGGACGTGGCCGTGTCATAGACCAGCGATCCGGTGACGTCTCCCGGCATCAGGTCGGGGGTGAACTGCAGCCGTTTGGTCTCGAGGGAAAGCGCTGTGGCAAGCGCCCGGACCAGCAGGGTCTTGGCAACCCCCGGGACGCCTTCGAGCAGCGCGTGCCCGCGGCAGAGCAGTGCCACGACAAGGCCGCTGACAGCGGCGTCCTGGCCGACGACCGCCTTGCCCACCTCGTCCCGCAACGCGATCAACGCCTGGCGGGCCGATTCGGGATCGTCTTCGGAATCGCCTTCGGGATCGTCCGAGGTGCCCCGGTCCGGCAGCGCCTGGGCTGCCGGTCGGCCGGGATACAGGCGCGGTTCGGCCACCGGTGCCCCGGTGGCCGCCTCTTTCCGAGCTGGTGTCCGCGCCACGGCATCGCTGTCGCTGGCTGTCCCGGGCGCGCTCACTGTGTCATCACCTGCCTGTCCAGCGCGTCGAGCCGCTGCGCCAGCTCCACCAGTTCGTGATCCGTAACCGATGTGCGCGCCGGCTGGGACATGCCGGTGGCCGCGGCCATGGGATGACTCATCCCGGAACCGTACAGGAGTGACCTGATTTCTACTGGTGGCTGCCCGGTCCGGTCGGCAACCGAGATCACGAGCGTGTCCGGATCCGGTTCGGGATGCGCCGCCGCTGGTTCCCGCCAGGCTGCCGGGCGGGGCCGGGTCGCCAGCCCGAGCCGTTCGGCCAGGCGTGCCCGCAGCCCCGCCCGCAGCGCCGCCGCGGCCAGCTCCCGTGCCTTCCCCGCCGCGTAGAGCCGTCCTCGCCCCTCGACGGTCTCAGCCGCTCGTACCACGACCGGCAGCGGTTCGGCCACCGGTGGCCCGAGCCTGCGTCCCCGCCACAACGCGAGGACGACCACGGCGAAGGCGATCTGCAGGCAGCCGAGCACGACCCGGTCGGGAAGCAGGTCCGCCAGGCTGCTCCTGGCGGCCACCGAGCCTGGTCCGCCCGGACGCGGGAGCACCCATGTCACGCCCGGGTGCCGGTTGAGCAACCCGATCGCAAGTGCCGCGTCGCCCTCCTTTGCCAGCTGCTTGTTGGTCATGAACTCGGCGCTGCCGGACACGACGAACCGTCCGGCCGGGGCTCCCGAGGCGGTACGGACCGGCTGTTCCAGCACGACCAGGGTCGCGGCCGAACGCACTGGGTAACAGGCTGTCACACCGGTGGCGTCCGGTTGAGTGACCCGGAAGCCCGATCCGCCGCCCACGACGGCGGCCCGTGCCACCACGGCCTCGGGCAGCTGGCATTCTGGCGCACGCGCCGCGGCCGGCACACCGCCGGTGTTGGCCAGCGGCAGATCCAGGTTGTTGAGGACCGCGGTGGTCGGCTCGAGGAGCAGTACGTCACCGCCACGGCCGACCACCGCGGTGAGGGCGTCGAGGGTGGCAGGGCTGACACGTTCGGGATAGCGCATCACGATCGTGGTGTCGCGGGCAGCCGCCGTGGCCGCGACAGGATCATCGCTCACCGTGACGCCGATGCCGCGCGCCCGCAGGATCTCGGCCAGCGCTCTGGTCCCGCCTGGTGCGGCCGACGCCGGATCGAGCGGGCGATCGCTGGATTTTTCGATCATGGCGGACGCCGCCGCGTAGGCGACGACAAGCAGCGCCAGGACGGCGCCGATCCGGACACCACGGCGGACCGCCCGCGGATCGGGCCTGGCAGGTAGCGCGGTGGCGGTCACACCGGCACCGCACCGCGTGCGGCCTGGCCCACCGGGCGTGGGCGCATGCCGGTGAGCGCCTCATCCGCCCGGACGACGAGCCGGTAGGAAGCTTCGGACGCGTCGAGCGCGCCATACCAGATCTCGCTGAATACGGTCACCGCGGCGGCCAGCGCGGGCGTGCTCCCGGCGTCTATCCGGGCGACCTCGGCGACGAGTTCGCCCGCGGTACGCCCTGGCCGGGGCTGTAGCACTCCGGTCTCCTCCAACATCCGCACGATTGCCCGCAGCCGTGACCGCACCGCTTCGGCGAACGCGCCCGCGAGCGCGAGGCCGTCGGCTTCGGCGCGCAGCGTGGCGGCGGACAGCGGGCTGCTGAGAGAAAGATCGTCCGGGTCCGTCCGCGAGCGCCGTCGGACCGGGCCGAGGCGCAGCCACACGACGCCCGCGGCCAGGGCCGCCACGATCACGATCGCCGCTATGCCAAGCCCGCGTCCCGACGGCTGTGTGGCGCTGGTCCACAGGTCGGTCAGCCGATCGCCGATCCAGTTCAGCACGCGCTCGGACCATCCCGGGCCGGCCTCGTGATAGATCGTCCTGGAAAGCTCACGGCGGGCTTCGCCCGCCGCCCCGTCATGGGTGACCGTTGGCCCGACCATGACGTCTACTCGTACCTCCGGTCGTTCGTCGCGCGCTCCCGCACCGTCTGGACGAGCGTCACGTCCAGCCCCTCCAGCCGGATGCGGCGGTCGATGTACAGCAGCACGATGACCCCCGCGCTGATGGGCGTGGTCACAGCTCTGGCCGCGATGTTCATGACGGCGGTGAGGAGGAGACCGAGTGCCGTCAGCGTGCCGTTGGACGGATCGGTCAGGGAACCGCCGCCGACAGCGATGATCACGGCAAGAGGGATCAGGAGGATGGCCGTGAGGATCCCGACCATGATCTCGGCGAGCAGCAGGATTCCGAAGGTCCGCCACCACGTGCCGCGGACCAGCGTCCACGAACGCCGCAGGGCTGTCGAGATGCTGCCGCCCTCGAGAACGAAGGCGGGAGTCGCCATGCAGAGCGCGACCATGACGAAGATGGCGCCGACAAACAGCCCGATGAGCCCGAGCACGGTCAGGAGACCTACCGCGATCGATAGGCCGATCAGCCCTCCGAGCCGAGGCTGGATGCGCCGCAGAGCCTCTCCGGCGCTCATCCTGCCACCCAGGACGGCCTCGCTGACCACCGCGCTCAGCATCCCGGCCAGGACGATGGCGAGAACGCCGTAGAGCACGAAGGTCACGGCTGTGGCGAAGCCCTCAGCCGCGGTGGACGTCCGCTGGCTCCAGGCGGTCAGCAGGGTACTGATGATCTGGACCACGGCGGTTGCGGCGATGGTCAGCCCGACGGTCGCCCCGGGGTTGCGGCGCACCGCGGTGAAGGCACCGTCAAGGATCTCGCCGACCGCGAGCGGGCGCAGCGGGATGATCCCCGGCTTTTCGGCCTGATGCCATGATCCGGGCTGTCCTGGTCCGTACTGGCCAGCATCGCCTGGCGGTTGCTGGTTCCAACCGGGTGGGGGCTGTGGCTGGCCCCATCCGGTTGGCGGCGGTTGCTGGTGCCAACCAGGCGGGGGTGGTTGTGGCTGG
>NZ_CAKJTR010000007.1:28446-53307 GCF_917627355.1 Protofrankia sp. Cj3
CCCCATCCCGGCTGTTGTGAGCCCTGGACGGGATCAGGCCCACCGTGCTGCTGAGGCTGCCCCCAGCCGGCGCCGTCGGTCATATCGCTCTCCCTGCGAAATCAAGGTCCCTGGAGCTTCTACCGGTGTGAGCGGCGGTAGCTCCCCACAGATCATTCCGTCCTCGGGCGGTTTTTCAGACAGCCCGGCCCCGCGTGCTGTTCCCGGCCGGGTCAGCAGCCGGCGAGCTGTGTGCTCACCTGGGTCCGTCCGGTGGGTGATCATTCCAGCTTTCCGCTTGTATCCCCCGCGATCGGTAGGTGCACGGCCATGGCCGGGATCGTGTCAGGCCGCCGCGGCCGTACGGCGAGCGGCCTGGCAGGACGTTCGCGTCGGTCCGCGCCGTATGCCGTTGTAGGCGATCATGATTCCGCGGGCTGGCGCCAGACACAAGTAGATGGAACAGGTATCGCGTACCACCGGTGGTTTGCGGGCTGCCGCCACCGTCCACAACCTGTTTGTCCACAGGGTTGGAAACACGCTGGCCCGGCGGGCGCGACGGGACGAGCATCCACGTTATGCCCAACACGTACATCAGCGCCGCATTCGATATTTTTCTCGATCTTCTCCTGCCGCGTTTCTGCGCCGGTTGTGGTTGTCCGGGCCCGGCGGTCTGCGCGGTCTGCGCCGGCTCCATCGATCGTCCGGCATTCCTCGCCGCTCCGGGACAGTTGGCCACGCCGGAGCGGCGGGGGCCACCACCGTACTGCTTTGCCGGCGCTGTTTACGACGGTCCGTGCCGGCAGCTTCTGCTGGGGTTCAAGGAGAAGGGGCGGCTGGATGCGCTGGGGCCGCTTGCGTCGGCGCTTGCCCGCGCGGTGCTCGCGGCCCGAGCCAGGCCGGCACATACCGGTCCGGTCATCCTCGTGCCGGTGCCGTCGAGCCGGTCCGCGGTTCGGCGGCGTGGTTTCGACCATGTGCGCAGGCTCGGTGACGGTGCGGCAAGGGCGCTGCGCCGGGCCGGTATGCCGGTACGGGTGGCCGCGATGCTGCGGCCGGTCCGGCCGTTGGCTGATCAGGCAGGCCTCACCGTGGCGGAGCGCGCGACCAATCTCAGCGGTGCGTTCGTCCTGCGTCACCGTGTCCGGCCGGTGGGCGGGCGCCGTCTCGTCGGCGGTCCGCCGTGGCGAGACGGCGCCAGGCAGCGCTTGCCGTCGCTGGCGTTGTTCATCGTCATCGATGATGTTGTGACAACGGGTGCGACCCTGGCCGAGGCCGTTCGGGCGCTGCGGCTCGGCGGGGTGCCGGTATCAGCCACCGCGGTAGTCGCCGCGACATTGGCGCGTCATCGCCCTTCCCGAGATGACCGGCCCCAAGGTGTCCATTTGCCTGCGACCGGGGTACCGGAGGGTTAAAACTGTCGTCACCCGCACCGGCGCCGCGGGAGTGGATCAGCGAAGCGACGGACCAGGGCGCTCGGGGTCCGGGCGGAAGGAACGAGGCAGCAGATAAGCCCTGACGTACGACATGGCATCGGAAGGTTGGTCTGGCCCGTTGCCGCGGGAGCCGCTGGCCGTCACCACCTCCGGTCGACAGGAAGGTGAAGCGAGTGGACATCGTTTTCAAGGGAAGGCACACCGCGGTTCCCGAAAGGTTCCGCAAGCACGCCGAAGCCAAGATTGCGAAGTTGGAGCGGTTCGATCACAAGGCCTTCCGGGTGGATGCGGAACTCTCCCGTGAGCACAACCCGCGTATGGCGGATGTCTGTGATCGCGTCGAGCTGACCGTGTTCTCACGGGGCCCGGTCATTCGAGCCGAGGCAGCCGCCGCGGATCCGTTCGCCGCCTTCGACCTGGCCGCGGCGAAGCTCACCGAACGGCTACGGCGTGCCGCCGACCGCCGCAGCCGCCACAACGGTGCGGCACGTGGCTCGTCGGGTCAGCTTGCGCGAGCTGTCGGCGGCCCGCGGGCAGGCCTGGCTGGCTCCACTGGCCGTGAGGCCGATGTCCACGCAGCTGTCGATAGCGACGCAGATTACGGGGATCCGGACTGGTCACCCATGGTCGTCCGTGAGAAGATCCATCGAGCCACGCCGATGACCCTCGATGAAGCACTGTCGAACATGGAGCTGGTCGGCCACGATTTCTACCTCTTCCGGGACATGCGTACGGGCCTCCCGAGCGTTGTGTACCGAAGGTGTGGATATGACTACGGAGTGATCCGGCTTGAGCTGGGCGAGCATGAGGAGCCCGGCGCGGACACTGCGGGACGAGATCACCGGAACGACCGGGGCGAGAGGTATGACGAAGCTCGTGGCGCGGTCGCAACGGTGTAAACGTAGGCGGGTCTAGCCGACGTGGGACCATCTGCCGTGGACGTCTTCAGTCACGTCCCCGCCACCCCGTGCACCAGCGCGGGGTGGCGGAGGCGCGGGCCGTTGCGACGCGAAGGAGGTCACATGACGGGGGATGGGCGTCAGCTTCGGGAGGACGCGTCGTCGCCACCGACGGATCCCGTACGGGTGCTCGTCGTTGACGATCACGCGCTTTTCCGGCGCGGCCTGCAGATGGTCCTCGAGCAGGAGAGCGACATCGAGGTTGTCGGCGAAGCCGCGGACGGTGCGGAAGCTGTCACGATGGCGGTGGACATGGCGCCGGACATCGTCCTCATGGATGTCCGGATGCCTCGCCGCGGCGGGATCGACGCGACCAGCGCCATCAAACAGGCGGTGCCCAGCGCGAAGATCGTTATGCTGACCATCAGCGATGAGGAAGTGGATCTCTACGACGCGATCAAGGCGGGTGCCATGGGGTATCTGCTCAAGGAGATCTCGATCGACGAGGTTGCCACCGCGATTCGCGCCGTGCACGGTGGGCAGAGCCTGATCAGCCCTTCCATGGCGTCGAAGCTCCTCACCGAGTTCGCGTCAATGATCAAAAAAACGGATGACCGGCCACAGCTGCCGACCCCTCGACTCACCGATCGTGAGATGGAGGTCCTGCGGCTTGTGGCCAAGGGGCTCAACAACCGTGATATAGCCAAGCAGTTGTTCATCAGCGAGAACACGGTCAAGAATCACATCCGCAACATCCTGGAGAAGCTTCAGCTGCACTCACGCATGGAGGCGGTGGTCTACGCGGTTCGGGAGAAGCTTCTGGAGATCACCTGAGATCGTGTCGGCTGGACGTCGGGCGGCGATTCAGGTGATTGTCGAGTGGGTCCTGTGGCCGCGGGACGCGCTCGGGGCCGCTTCGATGTGCCCACCGGCATCGCCCCCGCGGCCGACGGACGGTGTATCGGCGTTTTCGGGGCACCGATCCGGGGTCTCAAGCGTTGTGCAGGCTGAAGTCCGTGCGGATGTTGATCTAAGATGATCATTATTTCCTTTCACGTGGAGGAAAATAATGATCTTACCGTCACTGGCTGGTCGGGTAGTCTGTTGACCCGCCGGACCTGTCGTACGGCCGGATCGATCAGCGCGGACGGACTAGCCTAGTCTCGTTGCGTAGGTGACCCCGCTGACCAACCGCCCGAGGAGTTTCGCCCGTGGTACTTGAGAAGATCCTCCGCGCCGGTGAGGGTCGCATTCTGCGCAGGCTCAAGGCGATCACAGAGCAGGTGAACCTCCTCGAGGATGACTTCGTCGGGCTCACGGACGCCGAGCTCCGCTCGATGACCGACGAGTTCCGGCATCGGATCGACGAGGGGGAAACCCTTGACGAGATCCTCCCCGAAGCGTTTGCGGCCGTGCGCGAAGCGGCCCGCCGGACCCTGGGGCAGCGGCACTTCGATGTGCAGATCATGGGTGGCGCGGCGCTGCATCTGGGGAACATCGCCGAGATGAAGACCGGCGAGGGCAAGACCCTCGTGTCCACCTTGCCCGCCTATCTCAACGCGCTGTCTCGCAAGGGCGTCCACATCATCACGGTCAACGACTACCTGGCGCAGCGGGACGCGGAGAACATGGGGCGGGTGCACCGTTTTCTCGGCTTGACGGTTGGCGTCATTCATCCGCAGATGCCGCCGGCCGTCCGTCGTCAGCAGTACGAGGCCGACATCACCTACGGCACCAACAACGAGTTCGGATTCGACTACCTGCGGGACAACATGGCCTGGAGCGGCGAGGAGCTCGTCCAGCGCGGGCACAACTTCGCCGTCGTCGACGAGGTCGACTCGATCCTGATCGACGAGGCTCGGACCCCGTTGATTATCAGTGGTCCGGCGGACAACCCGACCCGTTGGTACACCGAATTCGCCCGTATCGCGCCGATGCTCGTGAAGGACACGGACTACGAGGTCGAAGAGGGCAAGCGAACGGTCGCGATCACGGAGTCCGGGGTGGCGAAAGTCGAAGACCAACTGGGCATCGACAACCTCTACGAATCCGTGAACACGCCGCTCGTCGGGTACCTCAATAATTCGCTGAAGGCCAAGGAGCTTTACCGCCGGGACAAGGACTACATAGTTACGGACGGCGAGGTTCTTATTGTCGATGAGTTCACCGGTCGTGTCCTGCATGGCCGCCGTTACAGCGAGGGAATGCACCAGGCGATCGAGGCCAAGGAAAAGGTCGAGATCAAGCAGGAGAACCAGACGCTGGCCACGATCACCCTGCAGAACTACTTCCGTCTGTACGACAAGCTGTCCGGTATGACCGGAACCGCGATGACCGAGGCGGCGGAGTTCCATCAGATCTACACACTTGGCGTCGTGCCGATTCCGACGAACAAGGCGATGGTCCGGGTGGACCAGCCCGATGTCGTTTACAAGACCGAGATCGCCAAGTTCGATGCGGTCGTCAACGACATCGCCGAGCGCAACGAAAAGGGACAGCCGGTTCTTGTCGGCACGACCAGCGTGGCGAAGTCGGAGTACCTTTCCAAGCAGCTGACCAAACGTGGTGTGAAGCATGAGGTGCTCAACGCCAAGCATCACGAACGGGAAGCGGCGATCATCGCCGAAGCAGGCTGTAGGGGCGCGGTGACCGTTGCGACCAACATGGCCGGCCGTGGCACTGACATCATGCTCGGTGGCAACCCGGAGTTTCTCGCGCAGGCCGAGCTGCGGGAGCGTGGCCTCAGTCCGATCGAGACCCCGGAAGACTATGAGACCGCCTGGCCGGAGGCCATCGAGAAAGCGCGGGCGTCGGTCGGCGCTGAACATGACGAGGTCGTGGAGCTCGGCGGGCTGTATGTTCTGGGCACTGAGCGTCACGAGTCACGCCGGATCGACAACCAGCTACGTGGACGAGCCGGCCGGCAGGGTGACCGCGGTGAGTCCCGGTTCTATCTGTCGCTGGGCGACGACCTCATGCGGCTGTTCAATGCCGCTGCCGTCGAAGGGATCATGGATAGGCTCAACATTCCCGACGACGTGCCGATTGAGTCGAAAATCGTTACCCGTGCGATCCGATCCGCGCAGACACAGGTCGAAGGCCAGAACTTCGAGATCCGAAAGAATGTCCTGAAGTACGACGAGGTGATGAACAAACAGCGTACTGTCATTTACGAGGAGCGCCGCAAGGTTCTCGAAGGTGCGGACCTGCACGAGCAGGTCCGTCATTTCATCGATGACACGGTGGACGGCTATGCCCGCGGCGCGACGGTAGACGGCTACCCCGAGGAGTGGGACCTCGACACTCTTTGGTCCGGTCTCGGTGAGCTCTACCAGGTGGGCGTGGAAATTCCGGCTCCCGATGAGCGTGATGGACTGACGACCGAAACCCTGATCGAGGAGCTGCAGGTCGATGCGCACAATGCGTATGACCGGCGGGAGGAAGAGCTGGGCGCCGGTCCGGACGGTGAACCGCTCATGCGGGAACTGGAGCGCCGGGTCGTGTTGGCGGTGCTTGACCGAAAATGGCGTGAGCACCTTTACGAAATGGACTACCTGCAGGAGGGAATCGGCCTGCGGGCGATGGGACAGCGTGACCCGCTCGTCGAGTACCAGCGGGAAGGTTACGATATGTTCCAGACGATGATGGAGGGTATCAAGGAGGAATCGGTCAGGCTGCTGTTCAACGCCGAGGTCCAGGTTGCCGCTCCGGAGGACGCGGACGCCCAGAGCGGAAGCCCGTCGGACGGCACCGCGGTCGTCCCGGCCGACAGCGCGGCGCGGACCGCGGACGGTGCCGCTCTTGTCGCGGCGGTACGGGCCGCCACCGCGGGTGCCGCTGTCACCGCTCCGGCCACCCCGGCTGAGCGCGCCACCCCGAAGACGGCTGTTGCCCCCTCAGCGCCCATGCCGCCGCCGGTATTTGTCAAGGGCCTGGAACCACGCCGTCCTATTGATGATCTTCGTTACACCGCGCCTTCCGTGGACGGCGGATCCACAGTGGTCACGACTCGGGCGTCTTCCGCTGGGCTCACCGCGGCGACAGCTGACCCAGCGGTGACAGGAAGCAGTAGCCGGCCCGCTCGCAACGCGCCGTGTCCGTGCGGATCCGGCCGCAAGTACAAGCGTTGCCACGGTGATCCGGCAAACCGCAACATGGCGTGACAGGGCATGCATGAGCTGGTTTGGGCGCTTAGAGCGACCGGCAATAGGGGACGCGAGGTGCGTGCCTTGGCCCCGCGACGCCGCGTCTCCTGTTGCCGGGCGCATGCCTGCGGCGGTCCGTCCCAGATGGCCCTTGGGGCGAGCGCCTTCCCGGGGTTCTCTCAGGGGGCGTCAACGGGTCTGTCAACGGGTTTGTAGCGCCGTGACCCGCCAACGGCCACTGACTGTTTCCATGCGCAGCGCGAGGGCCGACACACGCTCGCCCCGCGCGATCACCGCGGCGACCTCGGCGACCCCTTCCCGAGGCTCGCATACTCGCACACAGCGCAGGGTGTAGCGCCGCCTACGGACGTTGTCCCCGGCCAGCCGCTCGAGGTCCGCCTGGACCCGCGGGGAGGTCCAGGCGGCAAGATGGGTCACGGGCCGGATGCCCGTCATGGCCTCCACGATGGCGCGCACGACCACCGCGGCGACGGCGCGTGCCGACGGGGGGGCGGAGCGGTTATCCGAGGTCGCCATCGCCCCGGAGCGGGGAGCGGGGCGCCCTGTCCCAGGCCGGTTGGCCGCCTGTTGCGCAGGGATATCCACACGGGTGTCAGGCATAGCGAGAAGCACTGGTGCCGCGGCGGAGCCGGTGGGCGGGGCGGTGAGCCAGGCCGCTGCCTGCGGATCGTCATCATAAGGCGGATCGGTGGGCATGATCGGTATTTGGTAAAAACGACCGGCACGGATGGAGTGCGCACGGGTGGGTGCAGCAACGGTCACAGCGTTGTTCTCCAGTCGGCGGGGCGGGCGGGGTCAAGGCCCGGGGCGGGGCGGCTGGAGCCGCTGGCCGGGCAGGATCTTGTCGGGGTCAGGGCCAATCACGTGCTCGTTTGCGGCCCACCACCGTGGCCATTCCCGCGCGATCTGCGCGGTGGTCGCGCCTGGTCCGAGACTGCGGGCAGCGATTGCCCAGAGGGTGTCGCCGCGGAGCACGACGATCTCGGCCAGGTCAGTTGTGGAGGCGTCGTTGCTGTTTGTCGATGTCGTGGGCTGTCCGGCCGGTGCCGCGCTGGAATTTCCGACGCCACGTGGCGCGGCACCGGCTATCGGGTCGTAGGGCCTGGCAAGATCCGGCCACACCGGGGATGTTCCGGTGGATGCTGAAACAGTGGGTGACAACGGTGCCGCGGGGCTCGTGGGGACCGTCGTAGCTGGCGGCTGCGCTGTTGTGGCCGATACCGTCGACCTTTCCGCGGAAACCGTTGACGCGCCGCTTGCCGTGCCGGTGGCCGGGGGACGTGGGGGATGTGCTGATGTGGCCGGCGGGGTCGCGGCCGGCGGCTGGGTGGTCGTTGTGAAGGTGGGAACGGCGCCGGCCGGATCCGCTGGAGCGGAGGGCCGGGAGAGGTCGGGCCAACTGGTTGCGGCAATAGTTGATCTTGGCTCGGTCGGTGCCGATATCGGGGCCGGTGCCGATATCGGGGCCGGTGGGGCGGCCCGCGGCGCTGGTGTGGCTGGGTGTCCTGCGTCGGCTGGTCGCTCGGGGGCGGCCTGGGAGCTCGCGGGCCGCCCGTGCTGGGGCGTGGCGGTCCGGTCATCCCGCGACGGCGCGAGCTGGGGCGCGGGCGGTACGTCTGTCGGAGCGAGCGTTGTGGGTACGCTCGGGCGGGCCAGATCTGGCCATGCGGTGCTGGTCGACGGGATTGCCCCGGGAATCGCGGCCTCCGTCGGCGTCGCGGCGAACGCTGGCACGGCTGTCCCCGCGGCGAGGGTTATTCCGAGCGCTATCTCAAGGACATGCCGCAGGGTTCGGGGCAGGATGCGCCGAGCCATGGCCGCGGCTGCTCGTCCGCCGGCACCTGGCAGCGTTGCCAGTACGCCCAGGACGAATCCCGCGCACAACCACAGCAGACATGTCCAGGCGGCAAGGCCGACCACGGTGATGAGCGCATGTTCAGGATCTGCTGTGACCCATTCTGGTACGGCGGTGAGGCCAGGTGGAAGGTCCGTCCACCGTGGGCCCTCTTTGATCATTAGAGCTGTCAGCGCCGCGGCGGCGGCCACTCCCGCGAGAAAGACGGGCAGGCGCCGGCCAGCTGACATCGGCGACCTCCGGGGTGCTCGGTGGATGATGATGAAACATGTTGTTTGACTGTGTTTGCTTGTGTAGTCCTCCGTCGGACCTCTGTCAAGACGTTTTGTGGCGTTTACCGGCTCTTGCTAGTAGAACATCAGGTGCGGCCTGGGATATAGCGGTATGTAGAGTCGATACTCATGGCCATGCCGCAGGGCGTGTCTGATGGATGGTGCCCCCGACGACGCTCGCCCGACGGCGTTTGGATGCGTCGCCGTCGTTGTTGTGGTTGGGGCGAACCGTCAGACGGGTCGCGGGCTGTGTTGCCGACGAGCCGAACGGGGTTGCCGACGAGCCGAACGGGCTCGTCCTGGCCGCGCCGGGCGCTCTTGCGGCCTGACCGGGAGCGGAGGAGGGGCCGGGTTGCGCTGGGAAGCTCTGTTCGCTGATCTTGAGATGCAGTGGGATGCCGCTGAGGCGGCTGAACTCGATGCGGAGCTTGTCGACAGAAGCCGTCGCGAAGCCGCGCACCTGCGGTTGCTCGACAGGCTGCGGCCGGCGGTCGGATCGTCGCTGCGGATCGGGGTGCTGCTGGGTGGGCGGGAACGGGAAACGGGTCAGGTCCTCGGCGGCCGGCTTGCCGCGCTCGGGGTGGACTGGCTGCTTCTGCAGGAGAGCAGGGCCCAGGAGGTCCTGCTTCCGCTCCGTTCCGTCCTCTGGCTGCGCGGCCTGACCGCGGTGTCCGCCCAGCCCGGCCACGAAGGCCCGTTGGCCGCGCGGCTGGACCTGTCGTACGCGCTGCGCGGCGTGGTGCGGGATCGTTCGGTCTGTTCGGTCGTGCTGCTGGACGGCACCGCCGTGATGGGCACCATCGACCGGGTCGGCGCGGACTTCGTCGAGGTGGCCGAACACGCCGATGACGAGTTCCGCCGAGCCCGGTCAGTACGTGCGGTGCGGACGATCCCGCTGCCGTCGGTCAGCTTCGTCCGCCGGACAGCCTGACAGCCTGACAGCGAACTACCTAGTCGGCATACCGGTCGTCGACGAGCGCATCGCCGCGGCCCAGCGGATTCGCGACCACGAACGCGCGAGTCTGCTCGTATGCCCGTTGGATGTAGGCCTCGAGCTCGGTACGTTCCACCCGCCACTGGCCACGCCCACCGATTTTGATCGCCGGGAGCTCACCCGAGCGCACCAGCGCGTAGGTCTGGCTCGACGAGATGTTGAGAATCTCCGCCACATCGCTGAGCTGAAGGAAGCGCTCGTTCATCGGTCTGTCTCCCTGGCGATGGATGGGTCGTGACTCCTGTGTATCAGAGTCTGAGGGCAGGATCGCCTGTGAATGCCTCTACTTGTGGATAACAGCTGTCATTCGCCTGATTGTGTTGGTAGGTCCAGGGGTGTCGTCGCAGACCACGTACGCTCGGCGACCAGGGAGCCGCGCATGCCCTGACCGCCTGGTCTGTGCCGCGGCGCCTGCTGCCCGCCAATCGACTGTTCCTGACTGGCCAACGACGCCGCTGTCGCGGGCCCCGGGACATGAGCCACATGGAGGTCCGGGTGACCGACCTCACGCCCGCTGTCACTCTTGCGGAGAAACCCGCGGCCGTGCCGTCGCCGCCGGGGCGACGGCTGACCCGCCCGCGCTGGCGCGATTCCCGGCTGCTGGTCGGCGTCCTGCTGGTGCTGGTTTCCGTTGTGCTGGGCGCACGCCTGTTCGTCACCGCCGACAAGACCCGCGCCTGGGTCGTGGCGAAGGGGGATCTTCCAGCGGGGCATGTCATGGTGGCTGCCGATCTGGCCACAACCTCGGCGTATCTGAGCCCAGACGCCGCGAAGCGCTATTATCCCGGTGAGCGTGCTCCGGAGATGGTCGGGGCGGTGCTCGCTCGTCCGGTTTCAGCTGGGGAGCTGGTCAGCGGCGCTGACTTCATACGAAGTAATGTCACATCGACACGATTGGTGTCGGTGGTTGTGAAGGACGGTCGGGCACCTTCCCTCGTTCCGGGTGATCATGTGGATCTTTTCGCCTACCAGCGATCGAGCGCCGTGATCCCAAGCGCGGCACCGCAGGCTGGCCAGTCCGCTCAGGCAGCCCAACCGGCGGCGGGAGGCGCCGGTACGGAGGTGCTGGTGCTGCATGACGTCGAGTTCATCTCGCGGGAAGCTCTCACCGGTGGTGCTCATTCGTTGACCTTGCGAGTTCCGGTCGATTTTGCGATCAACGCTGTGGCGGCATCGCAGGGTGAACGCGTCGACGTCGTCAAGCTCGAGCGCGGCGCCCGCGGTGAGGTTGGCGGAGCGGGCCCGAGCGCTGTTCCGGGCTACGGACAATGAGCCTGCCGATCCTCACCGCGGTGACCAACTCGGTGGTCGAGTCGGGGCTGGTGACCGCGTTCGGCCGCCGTGACCTCGGGGTGACGGTCGTCCGGCGGTGTGTGGACCTGCCCGACCTGCTGGCCGCCGCCACGACGGGCGCCGCGCGGGCCGCGTTGTTGTCGGCGGACCTGCGCCGGTTGGACCGGGAGGCGTTGACGCGCCTGGCAGTCGCCGGGGTCGCGGCCATCGGGCTGATCGTGCCAGGCGACGAGGAGGGCGAGCGGAGGCTGCGCCAGCTCGGCGTCGCGGCGGTGATCGCGACTGACTCAACCGCGGAGGTGGTGGCGGCCGCGGTGGTGGAAGCGGCCCGGGCGCTTTCCGACCGTGGCCAGGCGGCATTGCCCAGCGGCGCCTACGGCGAGCCGATGGCGAGTTTCGCCGCCGTGGCACCGGTGGTGCCGATGCCCGAGGCCGCGGATCTGCCCGAGCTCGGCGCGGGGCGAGTGATCGCGGTTTGGGGTCCCACCGGCGCGCCGGGCCGTACCACGGTGGCATTGTGCCTGGCCGCCGAGCTCGCCGGCATGGGACTGCCCACGCTGCTCATCGACGCTGATGTCTACGGTGGATCGATCGGTCAGCTGCTGGGGCTGCTGGAAGAGGCGCCGGGGCTTGCCGCCGCCACTCGGTCGGCGAATCAGGGCACTCTGGACGTGCCCCGGCTCGCGGTGCTGTGCCGAGACCTCGGTGGGGGGCTGCGGGTCCTGCCCGGGATCGCCCGTCCGTCGAGGTGGCCGGAGCTTCGCCCGGCGTCCGTCGAGGTTGTGCTGGCACTGGCGCGAAGGCTGGCAAGTTTTGTCGTGGTCGACTGCGGGTTCTGCCTGGAGATGGACGAGGAACTGTCGTTCGACACGGCCGCGCCCCGCCGCAACGGGGCGACCCAGGCGGTGCTCGGCTCCGCCGACACCATTCTGGCGGTGGCATCGGCGGAGCCGGTGGGACTGGTCCGCTTCGTCCGTGGCCTGTCCGATCTGCGGGAGGTCATACCGGGGACGGATCCGTGGATCGTGGTGAACCGGCTGCGCGGCGCGGCCGTGGGGGGAGACGCCCGGCGGGAGGTGTCCCGCGCGATGGTGCGCCATGTCGGCTCGGAGCCCGTCGCTCTGGTGCCGCTGGACATGGCTGGGATGGACGCCGCGCAGGCCGCCGGCCAGCTGCTGCGTGATGTCGCTCCACAGTCCCCGGCCAGGCTCGCGATCGGCGAGCTCGCCGCGAGGGTGGCGGGCCGCCCGGTGCGCGGGCGCCGCCGGCGCTCCACGGCCCGTCACTGAGTGGTCGGCGCTGGACGTTCATCCAGGGGCTGCCGGCGCCAGCCGGCGCCTCGCGTCGCTGTCGTCAGCCCAGGTAGGACACTGCTACCGGGGCCTTCTCCGCCTCGCGATGCACGCACCCCAGCCCCGCTCTTTGATCCATACCCCTATTGCCGGGCGCTCTGAGCCCGCCGACACAACGCGTCACCAACGACGGTGAGCAGCCCGAGCCGCGAATGTCATTTTTTGCCGTGAATGTCCTTTTAATCCTCGCGCCGCGCGGTTACTGACCGCGCTTCCGGGGCAGTCTGTCTGGGTGACTGATCGTACCGAAAGACGAGCGCTCGGCAGCTGGTTTGTGCCTTGGGTCGGCGTGTCGGCGTCATTGTGGGCGTTTTGGGCGGACAAATAGACCGATCATTGCCGGGAGGCAACAATTGTGGCAAGGGGGTCACGTTTTGCATATTTAAGAGGCGAGTAACAATCTTTCATAACATTAAGTTAGGGTGAGCACCTGCGTCACCGCAGTAGGCGGGAGCAGAAAATGATCACCAAGTGCTCTATCAAGGCGGCGGGGGGTGTATCGGGTGAGCCGGGAGTACGCCAAGGCGGTGGGAACCCGTCTTCGGGCCATACGGATCCAGCAGGGAATGTCGTTGCAGGGGGTGGAACAGAAGTCACGCGGGCGGTGGAAGACCGCCGCGGTCGGCTCGTACGAGCGGGGCGATCGGATGATCAGCGTCCATCAGCTGTCCGAACTGGCGGCGTTCTACGGTGTTCCGGTGTCGGCGCTTTTGCCGGACGAGGAGGCGTTGCCGCCGCGCGAGCACCGGCCCCGTACGGTTCTTAATCTGAAGAAGCTCACGGAGGCGCCACCGGACTCGTCCGGGCTCGTACGGCGTTGGGTCGCACAGATTCAGCGCCAGCGCGACGACTATGCCGGGCAGGTCCTGTCCATCCGGGATGGCGATTTGAGGGCGTTGGCGCTGCTGCACGACACCACACCGCAGGAGTTCGCCGAACGGCTGCGGGCGTGGGGCGTGCTTGAGACCAGTTTCGGTGAGGAGGAGGCCGCCGAGTAGGGCTGTTGCCGAGCCGGGCGCGTTGACGTCATTGTTGTCAGCCATGCGCGGTGGTCGGCGGCGGGATAGCGCGCAGCCGAGATCGCGACGTACTACGGGAGGTGGCTGATGGCTGACAGACGGGCGCCCCGTCGTGGCCTGGTCCTGGGTGCTGGGGGTGTGCTCGGATCGGCATGGATGATCGGTGCGCTCAGCGCATATGAGGACGCGACCGGAACCGATGTCCGCACCATGGACATGGTCGTCGGGACATCGGCCGGAGCGGTGCTCGCCGCTCTGATCGGGACCGGCACCGGGGTCGGGACAATGGTCAACTCCGAGTACGGGCGGCCGCTGTTCGGGGATCCGGTCCTGGACTACACCCGGCTCGGCTCGGCACTGCCGCCGAGGCCGCGCATGCGGATCGGCTCCCGTCGGCTGTTGGCCGTCTCGGCACGCCACCCGCGCAGTGTCACTCCGTTGGTAGCCCTGGCCTCCCTGCTCCCGCAGGGGCGCGGGACACTCGCCGCGCTTGGCGAGCTCGTGTCCACGGCGGGTAGTACCACCGCGACCTGGCCATCCTCGGCGAAACCGTGGATCGTCGCCATGGACTACGACACCGGGACCCGGGTCGTGTTCGGCTCGCCGGGAGCGCCCCGGGCCTCGCTCGCCGAGGCTGTGATGGCTTCCTGCGCGATTCCGTCCTGGTACGCGCCGGTCATGATTGACAGCCGGCCCTACATCGATGGCGGGACGAGATCGCCGGCATCGGTGGACGTACTCGCCGGCCTGGGGCTTGACGAGGTGCTGGTGTTTGCTCCTGCCTGCTCCCTGGTCCTGGACCAGCCTCGGGGCGCGCTGGCCCGGGTCGAACGCCAGCTCCGGCGGTTGGCGACCCGGGTGGTGGTGCGCGAGGCCGAGCTGCTGCGGTCCGCGGGAACGAAGGTCACGCTCATCTGCCCAGGACCGCAGGACCTGGCGGTCATCGGCGCCAACGTCATGGACCTCAGCCGGCGGCGTGAGGTTTTCGAGACCTCGCTACGGACCAGCGCGGCGGCGCTGGCGCTGCCCGACGCCGCGGGCGGGCCGCTCGCGGCTGCCGGCTGAGCCTGCTGGTTCAACCGCTGGTTCAACCGGCGGGCGAGGGGATCAGCCGCCGGGCCGGGCCGAGCCAGGCCGGTCCGCCTTCCTGCCGCCGGCCGGGCGCCGGATAGCGCACGGCACACTGGCGTCGTGCGCGTTTATCTACCGTCAACCCTGTCGGCCGCGCGGGGCGTCCTCGTGGACCGCCTGGTTCCCGCCGGGCTCGGTTTTGCCGTCACCGGGGCCGTTCGGGAGTGGTATGCCGGGTCGGATACGGACGAGATGGAGTACGCCTTGCTTCTCGAGGCCGCCAGGGGCAGTCTCAGGCTGCTCGATGACGACCCGACGGCACCCCGGCGCCGGGTTGTGTTTGCCGTGGATGTCGACGATCATCAGGTGCGCATCCGTGATGATCTCGATCGGGGGGTGGTCGAAGTCGCGGTACCTGTGCCGATAGCCGCGGTTCGGGCCGTTCATGTGGATGATGCTGATGCGCAGGCTGTCGTTGCCGTGGCCGCCGCGGCCGTGGTCGAGGCCGATCTCGGTGGCGAGGACGCGGCTTTCCTGGTGGACGAGGCTGATGGGTATGAACTGCTCTGGTATGCCACGCAGGAGCTGGCGGATCTTCTGTAGGCGTTCGTGGACGGATCGTGTTCAGGTGTTCGGTCGCATGGATCCGGTCGCGTGGATCCGGCCGCGTGGATCCGGGCGGGCTGGTTCTCCCGTATGGGCAAGGGGTGACACAGGTGGACGCTGTCACGATCGTCCCGGAGCCGGTGAATGAGCCGGTCCGCGACTACCCCGCGGGAAGCGCGGAGCATGCCAGCCTGCGGGCTGAGCTTGCGCGGATGGCGGGTGAACGCGTCGAGCTCCCGTTGGTGATCGCGGGCGAATCCCGGCCGGGTACCGGAGAGCCATTCGAGGTGGTGGCCCCGCACAGGCATGCGCTGGTGCTGGGGATGGGCCGGGCGGCGGCGCCGCGGGACGTCGCGGAGGCCGTCGACGCGGCGCTGGCGGCCGGGCCGGCCTGGCGGGCGTTCAGCCAGGACGACCGCGTGGCTGTGTTCCTGCGCGCCGCCGAGCTGCTCGCGGGGCGGTGGCGGGACATCCTCAACGCCGCGACCATGTTGGGGCAGAGCAAGAGCTGTTACCAGGCGGAGATCGACGCGGCCTGCGAACTGATCGATTTTTGGCGTTTCAACGCCGCGTTCGCCCGTGAGATCGTCGCCCGGCAACCGGTCTCGGCTCCGGGGACGTGGAACCGTATGGACTACCGGCCGCTGGAGGGCTTCGTCCTCGCGGTAACCCCGTTCAACTTCACCTCGGTCGCGGCGAACCTGCCGACCGCTCCAGCGATCATGGGTAACACCGTGGTCTGGAAGCCCGCCCCGGCCCAGCAGCTCGCTGCCCACCACACCATGTCGTTGCTGGCGGCCGCGGGTCTTCCCCCGGGCGTGATCAATATGGTCACCGGGGATGGCGCGGCTGTCTCCGCCGTCGCGTTGCGCCACCGCGCTCTCGCTGGCGTGCACTTCACCGGGTCAACCGCCACCTTCCGCGCGATGTGGCGGACGGTCGCGGACGGGATCGAGGGGTACCGCGACTACCCGCGGCTGGTCGGTGAGACCGGCGGCAAGGACTTCGTGGTGGCCCATGCCAGCGCCGACCCGGATGCCGTGGCGGTTGCCCTCGTCCGCGGCGCGTTCGAATACCAGGGGCAGAAGTGCTCGGCGGCCTCCCGCGCCTATCTCCCCGCCTCGATGTGGCGGGCTGGCCTGCGGGACCGGCTGGTGGCCGAGACCGCGGCGTTGACCTACGGTGACGTGTCGGACCTGGGCCTGTTCGGCGGCGCGGTGATCGATCGACGGGCGTTCGGCCGGTTGGCGGCTCTGCTCGCGCGGCTGCGCGCGGATCCGGCCGTGTCGGTTCTCGTCGGTGGCGGTACCGACGACCGGGTCGGGTACTTTGTGGAACCGACCGTCGTGGTATGCGCCGACCCCACACACGAGGTCTTCACGTCGGAGTACTTCGGGCCGGTCCTTGCCGTGCATGTGTATGATGATCGTCCGCAGACCGGTACGGATGCGTTTTCTTCGATCTTGGCCGATGTCGCCGATGTCGCCCCTTACGCGTTGACCGGTGCCGTATTCGGTCGCGACCGGGCCGCACTCGCCACGGCTGCCCAGACATTGCGTTACAGCGCGGGAAACCTCTATCTCAACGACAAACCGACGGGTGCGGTGGTCGGTCAGCAGCCGTTTGGCGGATCGCGTGCCAGCGGTACCAATGACAAGGCGGGTTCCGCGCTGAACCTGCTGCGGTGGGTTTCGCCGCGGACACTCAAGGAGACCTTCGACCCGCCGCGGACAGTGTTCTATCCACATATGGCTTGAAGATTCGTGATGTGTGCGGCCGCGGCCCGCGGGCGACATCACGAAGAGAGCCGTGCCGGCGGCGGACACCTGGACCACATCCGTTGCCGGCTGGTTGTCCGGTAGGAACTGGACGTCTGAAACATGGCTGTGCAATCGTTGGCCACCAGGTGCGGCAAGCACGATGTCCTACCTTTCCCGTCAGCCGTGCGGCGGTCGACGGGACCTGTCCGGCCAAAGAGCGATCGATGATCGAATATGCCGGCTGGATCTCACGGCGAGATACTCCGTTGCCGGGTGTTACGATCGCTTTCGTCCTTCGCGATACTTTGTGAAGGATTGCGGGTGTGCCCGGCGCACCCGGGAAGGAGACTGATCGCTCGTGCTTTACCTTGCCGGCCAGATCCTGGTGTTTGTCGCGGCGGCACTGGTCATCGGTGTACTGCTGGCCTGGGTGTTCCTCATCGGCCCTATGCGTCGCCAGAGCGAGGAGGCACGGCGTGCCCTGGCCGCCGTGTGCGTGGAGCCGGCGGCGGCCCGTCCAGCGGCGGCCCGTCCAGCGGTGGCGAACGGCCGGGTCGACGGGGGCGCGTCGAAAGCGGGCCGGGCCGCGGCGGGCGGTGTCGCCGCGGATGGGGACGCGGGCGCCGAGGGTCTGACGGACCACATGGCGGTCGATTCGGCGGTGCTCGTCGCAGAGATGAGAGCACGGCTCAGCCGTCAGGACGACGAGTGGGCGCTGGAGAAAGCGGCGCTCACGGCGCGTCTGACCGCGGCCGAACAGCGGGCGGCCGAGTCCGAGCAGCGGGTCACGGCGGTGGAGCGCCAGGTCCTCGCCGCGGGCCGCAGGGTGCGGACGATCGAGGGAGCCCTGGCGGAGGCCGAGGCTCATGAGCGGGTCAACCGGCAGACCAGCGTGCCTGTCCAGGCCGCGCCGGTCACCCGGGCGGCGCTCCAGGCGGCTGGTTCGCCGAATGGTTCGTCGGCGGCCGTCGACACCAGCGGGGGATCCGACCTGGTAGCCACCAGGTCGGGCCAAACCCACGCGCGGGGGGATGCGGAGGCTGTCCAGACGCTTGCCGCCGAGGCGGCGCGGCTGCGGGTGCAGCTCTCCGAGGCGGAGGGGCGGGCAGCGAAGTTCTCGTCCCGGTTGGCGATGGCCCGTACCGAGGCAGAGGACGCGCAGCGTCAGGTTGCGACGATGACGACCAAACTTGATCGTCATCAGGCTGAGTGGGCGGCGGAAAAGGTCCGGCTGCTGGCCCGGATCGAGCGGGACGAGCGGAGCGGCCACAGCGGGCGGAGCGAGGAGGCCGCCGGCCCCGGGCACGCGCCGGGTGAGCGGGTGGATACCTCGGTCAGCCGGGATGATGCCGGGCCCGTACTGGCGCACGACGCCGACGGCAATAGCGACGCCGATGGGTGGAGCACCGCTGACAGTGAGTGGGCCGGCGATTTCCCCTTCGACGGAAGGGACCCGGCGCTCGTCGATGTGGTCCCGGTGCAGACCGCGCGCCCGGTACCGGGCGCGCCGCCCGGACAGCCCCAGGCTGTCCTGCCCGGCTCGGTCGCGCTCGCCTCGCTGACGGCTGCCGGCGGCGCTGGCGCCTTCTCGGTCGCGATACCGGCGGAGGTAACGGGAACTCGGCGGGACAATCTCAAGGAGATCGTGGGGATCGGCCCGGTTGTGGAGGCGCGTCTCTACGCGCTTGGCATCGCGAGCTTCCGGCAGCTTGCGGAGCTCGACGGTGATCAGATCGATGGCCTCGTCCAGGTACTCGACGGGTTCGGTGACCGGCTTTTCTCAGATGACTGGGTGGGGCAGGCACGCTCGCTGTATGAGCGCCACCACGGGAACGTGGCCTGATCCGCTGGCTGGCCCGCCGGTCGGGGCCGCGTGGGCAGGCCGGTCGTTGACAACCTTGCTGAGCTGGGAGCTGGTGACCGCTGGTTCGGCCGCCACCGTGAGTATGATCGCGAAAATTTTGTCGGCGTGCGCGATTTCCGGCCGGATAGCTGTGCCCGAGAACAAACCCGCGTCGATCTTCTGACCGCTCCGCGTTCGCCGGCCGGTCGCCACCGTTGCGTGCCGGATTGTTTCGGCCGCGAGGCGCCGGCCGTTTCCCCGGCTTCTGAAAGCGTTGTCTCGCGCCACGGTCGCGGCCGCTTTGATCGGCACGCAAAGTAATGAGTCATTGACCGACTTCATGATCCTGTTTGTTCCGTGTGGGGCTGTTCGCGGGCCGGCGCGGGCTGGATGCGATAGTTGTGAGAATGGTGATGTCATGGGGGTTGTTTGGCCAAAAGTGGCGTGATCATGGTTTTGTGCCGCCGGCGGCGGTCTCGGGCGGCCGGCGGTCTCGGGCGGCCGGCGGTCCGTGCGGTGGCGGTGGGGCGAGGAAGCCGGGCCAGGCGGAAATCAGGGCTGGGTACTTGATTGCCTGTGACCTTTTTTCTACGCTTCGCGAGGATTCCCGGGAGCGGGTCGGTCCGAAGGGGCAACCAGGAAGATCGGGTTTTCGGTGACAACACGCAGCAGCTGGCTGGACGCCACTTCGCTCATTGAGACTGAAGTGCGTGAACTGGTCCGGCGTCGATCCCTCGACCCGGTTCGCGAGCCCACGCGGATCCGTGAGCTTGTCGAGGACGTCCTTGCTGAATACGAGGAACGCACACTCACCAGTGATCTCCCGGCGATTGTCGACCGCGCCACGACCGCGCGGCTTGTCCACGACGCGGTCGCCGGATTCGGCCCCCTGCAACGCCATCTGGACGACCCGGCCGTGGAAGAAATCTGGATCAACGAACCTGGGCGCGTTTTCGTCGCGCGAAACGGGCGCAGCGAGCTGACCACGACGATCCTGAGCGCCGATCAGGTCCAGGACCTGGTCGAACGGATGCTGAAGAGCTCTGGGCGCAGAGTGGATCTATCCACTCCGTTCGTGGACGCCATGCTGCCGGACGGGTCGCGTCTGCATGTCGTCATCCCCGACGTCACCCGCGTCCACTGGTCGGTCAATATCCGCAAGTTCGTTCTGTCCGCGGCCAGTATGGACGAGCTGATCGACCTGGCGACGATCACCGCGGCGGCGGCGGCCTTCCTGGAGGCCGCTGTCGCCTCTGGCCTGAACATCATCGTGGCCGGCGGGACGCAGGCGGGAAAGACCACCATGCTCAACTGCCTCGGCTCGGCCATCCCCGGGCGGGAACGGGTCATCACCTGCGAGGAGGTGTTCGAGCTCAAGCTGCGGTCCCCGGACTGGGTGGCCATGCAGACCCGGCAGGCCAACCTGGAGGGCACCGGCGAGATCCGGCTCCGTCGTCTGATCAAGGAGGCCCTCCGGATGCGCCCCGACCGCATTATCGTCGGTGAGGTCCGGCAGGAAGAGGCGCTCGACCTGCTGATCGCTCTTAACTCGGGCCTGCCCGGCATGTGCAGCCTGCACGCGAACTCGGCCCGAGAAGCGGTCACCAAGCTGTGCACCCTGCCGCTGCTCGCGGGGGAGAACGTCAGCCATGCTTTTGTGGTGCCGACGGTCGCCGCCAGCATCGATCTTGTTGTGCATCTCGCCAAGGACGCGCACGGGCGGCGGCGTGTCACCGAGATCGTCTCGCTGTCGGGGCGCACGGAGGGGGACGTCGTCGAGACCGCGCAGATCTACCGATCACGTAACGACGCCCTGGTGCGGGCTGACGGCTACCCGCCACATGCCGACCGGTTCGCCCGGGCCGGCTATGATTTGCCAACTCTGCTTGCCATGACCGATCGTGACCGGATGGATCGGGTGACCGAGCTGGACCGGGCGCCGTTTGCCGACCGTTCGTGGGCCGAGATCGCGGTCGAGCACTGATGGGCATCTTCATCGGGCTGCTGTTCGGCCTCGGCCTGTTCCTCATCGTCTCCAGCGGGCGGACCCGTGCCCCGCGTGGTCCCGTCGCTGTGAAATGGCGGGGCCGGACCCGGGAGCTGCTTGTTCAGGCGGGTATCCCGGGAGTCAGCCCCGACCAGTTTTTTGTGATCAGTATCGGGGCCGGGCTGCTGGTGGGCCTGATCGTGCTGGCCTTCACCGCCACCTGGTCGCTTGGCGGAGCCTTCTTCATCTTCGCCGCGCTGCTGCCGCGCGCGATGGTGCTGCGCCGGCGCCGAGCGCGTATGCACGACCTTCGGGAGCTGTGGCCGGATGTCGTCGACAACCTGGCCAGCGCGGTACGAGCGGGAATGCCGCTGTCGGAGGGGCTCGCGTCGGTGGGGGTGCGCGGCCCGCTGCCGCTTCGCCCCGCTTTCACCCGTTTCGGCGAGGAGTACCGGGCGACCGGATCCTTCTCGGCGAGCTTGGACCGACTTTCTGATGATCTTGCTGATCCGATCGCGGACCGGATCATCGAGTCGTTGCGTACCGCTCGGGAGGTAGGTGGGACCGACCTCGGCCGGCTGCTCCGGACGTTGTCGACGTTCCTGCGAGAGGACGCTCGGACCCGCGCGGAGCTTGAGACCCGACAGAGCTGGACGATCAACGCCGCGCGGCTCGCGCTTGCCGCACCGTGGGTTGTTCTGCTGCTGCTGGCAACCCGGGGGGAGACGGTACGCGCCTATGACAGCCCCACCGGCGTGATCGTACTGGCGGTCGGTGGCGGGGTGTCGGTGGTGGCATACCTGCTCATGAAGAAGATCGGCCGACTTCCCGAAGAAGGCCGGGTACTGCGTCCATGATGAGCTGGCTGATGCGGAGCGGGCCGATGCCGATGCCGACGGCGGCGGTGCGGCCCAGATGAGCCCAGTCGCGACAGGTGCGCTGATCGGGCTGTTGGCCGGTGTCGGCCTGGCCATTGTCGTGCTGCGGTCGCCGGCGGTCCGGCGGATCCGGCTCGCGGACCGGATCGACCCCTACCTGCGGGATACTCCGGCGCAGTCCAGGTTGCTCGCGGATCGCGCCCGGCCTGCCGCCTCGCGCAGCGGCCTGGAGGAACTGCTCCGGCCGTTCATCGCCGACGCGGCTCACCGGCTCGACCGTTTCCTCGGTGGGCGTGCCGCGTTGCAGCGCCGCCTGACGCAGGCCGGCGGGCGGACCTCCATCGAGGATTTCCGGGTTCAGCAGGTGGTCTGCTCGGCCGCCGGGGCGCTGTTCGGCGCTTTTCTGCTGCTGCTGCGTGCGCTGCTGGGCTTCGGGCCGCCGCCGATCGTCAGCGTTGCGCTGGTCGTTGCCGGCGTCGCGGGCGGGGTCGTCGCCCGGGACTGGTGGCTGACCCGAGCGATACGAGAACGTGAGGAACGCATTCTCATCGAGTTCCCGACTGTTGCCGAGCTGCTCGCGTTGGCTGTTACCGCAGGTGAGAGCCCGATAGGAGCGTTGGAACGGGTAAGCCGGCTGTCGCACGGGGAGCTCGGCCGCGAACTGCGGCTGGCTCTCGCGGACGCGCGTGCCGGCGCCACCCTCGTCCAGGCGCTGGAGGGTATGGCCACCCGGACGACGGTCGCCTCGCTCAGCCGGTTCGTCGACGGCATGGCGGTGGCGATAGAGCGCGGCACGCCGCTGGCGGAGGTGCTGCGGGCACAGGCGGTCGACGTCCGGGAGGCGGGCAAGCGACAGCTGCTGGAAGCCGGTGGCCGCAAGGAGATCGCGATGATGGTGCCGGTCGTCTTCTTTGTCCTGCCGACTACTGTGATCTTTGCTTTCTATCCAGCGGTCGTGAGCTTGACGTTCAATGCGCAGTGATCATGATGTGATGTGAGGAGTTGTCGACTGTGCGGATATTCGTGAAGCTGCTGGGCCGATGGGCACCGGCGCGGCTGGAGGTCTTTCGCGATGTGCCGGACAACCGGTTTCGGGATCGCGGCGATCGCGGTGACGTGCCCGGCTGGGTGATGGTCACGGTAATGACGGCGGCGTTGGTGGTGGCACTGATGGCGGTCGCCGTGCCCCAGCTGCGGGACGTGTTCACCAACGCGATCGACTCCGTGGTCGGCAACGGCTGACCGGCCGGTGTCGGTCCGCCTGGCTGCTGAGCGGGGCTCGGCTGTCGTCGAGTTCGTGCTGGTCGGAATGCTGTTGTTACTGTTGTTTCTCGGCGTTATCCAGGTTGGCCTCGTCCTGCATGTCCGCAATACCCTCGCCGCGGACGCGGCTGAGGGCGCGCGGCACGCGGCGAACCTGGGCATGACCGATGATTCCGGCGGTCCGTACGCCGAGCGGCTGATCGTTTCGTCTGTTCCCGGGCGGGCCGACACCCGTTGCACGAGTGGAGCGGTGGTTGATCCGTCCGGTGTGCCACTGGTTGAGGTGCGGTGCGAGGTTGTGGTGCCGTTGGCCGTTATGCCGTTCGGAGCGAATACGACGATCAAAGTGGTCGGGCACGCGGTCAAGGAGACGCCGTGAGACCGCTGGGCCGGTCGCCGCTTGTGCGGGCCTGGTCGCCCGCACGGCGGGCGCTGGACCGCGGCGGGCGGTGCCCGCGGTTGCGCGCGTGTTTGTGGCCGCGTCCGTACGGGTGCCTTCGCGGGCCTGATGACAGTGGTACCGCGTTGATCGAGTTCGTCGGGCTGTCGGTTCTGTTGTTGATCCCGTTCGTCTACTTCTTCCTCAGCGTGTTCTCGGTCCAGCGGTCGGCTTTCGCGGTCACCCAGGCCGCCCGAGCGGCCGGCCGGGCCTACGCGACCGCGGACAGCGAGGATCAGGCCGTCCAGCGCGCGCGGGTGGCCGCTCGGCTGGCCTTCGCGGACCAGGGTATTGACGGCGCGCCCGAGGTGCGGTTCGCCCCGGAGGGCGCGGACTGCGGTGCGGGGGACCCAGGCGACGGAGCCGCGTCGCTGGCTCCGGGCGCGCGGTTCGTTGTGTGCGTCCGTTCGGTCGCGGCGTTGCCCGGAACCGCACGGCTGTTCACCGGATTGGCGGATATCACGGTGAACGGGAAATTCATCGTCGTCGTGGACGCCTACCGGCGCGACCGGACAGTCGCATGAGCCGATCGTGGCAGGGCACAGCCAGGCCTGGGCGGGCGTCTCGCGCGGGATCGTGCCAGCAGCCGCGAACTGGCGCGGACGCCGGCACGATCCTGATACTCACTCTCGGCTATGTCATGATTGCGTTAATGCTGGCGCTTGTGGTGACCGATGCCTCCGCGGTGTATCTGGCCAGACGTTCCGTGGCCTCGGCGGCCGACGGTGCCGCGCTCGCCGCCGCGCAGCATGTCGACGATGCCGCTATCTACACGGCGACCCAGGATTTCCAGCAACTGCCGCTTGCCGAGGTCACCGCCGCTGTCGCCGGATACCAGGCCGACGCTGATCCGTCCGGGCATACGCTGCTGACCGCGCAGCTGCTGAATCCGGCCACCGTCCGGGTGACCGGAACCCGGACGGTTGTCCTGCCGGTGGTGGCGCTCCTGGGCATCGGCCCGGTCACCGTCACGGCCAGCGCGGACGCCCAGTCGTTGGTACGCCCGCCCGGCGCCTGACGGCGTTCGGGACGCACCGGGGCTACCGGGGCTACCGGGCCCGCCGCGGGGGAGAGCGGGGGGAGCCGCGGGGAGAAGGTCAGAACCAGCCGGCGGTGGCGGCGATGAGCCCGTCGAACTGATGGCCGGTGCGTCTGATGGCGAGCGCGGAGATGTCGCGTACCAGCCGGGCAACCCATTGGGCCGGTCGTTGCGCCGCCAGCGCGACCGCGCTGGACACATGCTGTTCCGCCTCGTCGGGGTCGGGGCGGTGGCGTGCCAGCGCGGTCCGCGCCTGCGCCATCTGGACAGCAATAATCATTCCGGTCTGCCCGCTGTCCGCGATCAGTGCGGCGGCCCGTTCGAGGTGGGGTTCGGCCTCGTCCGCGACACCGACGGTGGTCAATGCCTCGGCGCTGGCCAGAGCCAGGTCCGCTGGGGAATAGGTGGTGAGCGCGAATCCGGGCCGGCCCTGCGCGGATGGCTCCAGCTGCTCCATGATTTTCCAGGCGCGGGCGACGGCCTGCCGGACACCAGCGATATCTCCGAGGACCGCGTACGAGCCGGCCGAGACCTTGCCGGTCACCATGGCGCGGGCCGGGCTTGCGCCGGCGATCCGGTTGGCGGCCCCCGCGATCTGCAGCGCCACCGTCGGGCTGTGCTGGCGCACCACCCGAGCGCGTACCGCCAGCGCGCTGCCGGCAAGTGGGCCGTCGCCAGCGGCGCGTGCTACCGTCGCGGCTCGGTCGGCC
>NZ_CAKJTR010000008.1:0-2431 GCF_917627355.1 Protofrankia sp. Cj3
GTTCCCAGGGCGATCATCTGGCCGGCGATTACCCGAGCGACGGCAGCGGCAACACGGCCTCCAACGGATCATCGACAACAAACTGGTCCGCGACCGGCCACACCGGCGGATCGTCCAGCTCCTCTACCTACACCGACGTGTGGGGCCTCTGCATGAACTAGTGCAACGCCTCAGCAGTTCCTTAGAGGGCATCTCGTCCAGATAGGCGAAGTTTGTCGGGTCCTGTACACGGCAATTGTCGGGATTCAGGAACGGCGAGGTGGGGTATCGACTCACCTGCGCCGTCGTCTGCACCGCCTGAGGCGGCTCTGGCGCGGGACGGTTCCGACCCTGCCTCGCCTTGCCACCGCCAGAAATCCGACTGAACCATCGCAAAATGAACGAGATGCTCTCTTAGAGCGCCCGGCAATAGGGGACGCGGCGTCGCGGGGCTGGGGCACGCACCTCGCCGTGTTGTCGTCAGTCGCCACCCAACACCAGGGTGGCTCCCTCCGCCGCCTTGCCGGAGCGGGCGCGGATGAGCCGCTCACTGATCGAATGGCTGTTCCGGCATGCCTTGGAAGGATGGCTGTCCACCCCGTTACACCCGCTGGATGTCATACGAGGAGCAATTTTGCTGAACGGCAGCTACGAGCTGGAATAGCTGCGGCCTACTTATGTAGGAGAGGCAGTCCAGCGCACCACAGCCGAGGCCATGCGCAACAGCCCGATTCTTTATCCCCACGATGGGATACCGTCGCTGATTATCGCGCGCGGCAGCCGCGAGACGGTCGCCTTCGTCTCTCAACATGATTGGTTTGTATCGGCCATGGGCGGATTCGGGCGGTCGTGGTGGCGGATAGATGCGGGTGACGGTGACCTGGCTGTCGCTTCCCGGCAGGAGGAGAAAGGCGGCATGGGCGCGCGGCGGAATCATCCGTACCGCAGGCGGCCGTCGGCGTGACCGGCCGGATTCACCGGTAGGGCCAGAAGTGGCTGCGTCTGGCGGCGGCTGTCCTGCTGCCCATCGGTGATGGCCCCACGAGACGGGAGACCTTCGCCCTACTCGGCGATGTTCTCATGCCGGGCGCTCTTGATTGTTCGACGCTGGGTACCGTATCCTCGCCGAGGATGGAAGACAGCCGCCAGCAGTATTCCCGGTACGCGGTTCTATGGGTATCTCCTCGCCTGTCTGGGGAGCACGGGGAAGCACAGCGCAGCCATTCTCACAGGAGCCGGGATGAGCGAGGGGCGTACATGCTCCATCTTTTCGGGCAATGACTGTTTTTCCGACGAAACCGCAGAGTGGGTCGGGCGCGTCGAGAAGATTGCCCCGGTGCTCGTCCGCTACCGGGACCAGGCCGAACATGAACGGACAACTCCAGCCGCGGTCATCGACGCGTTGCGCGGACAGAACATCCACCGGATGTGGGTCGCCGACGCCTTTGGTGGCGGGCAGGTCAGTGTGCGGACCGGCTCAGCCGTCCTGCGGACGCTGGCCCGCATCGATGCATCCGTTGCCTGGCAGATGGGCGTCCAGGGCGCTATCGGCCGGCTGTCGGACTATCTGCCGGAGCCGGTGGCGCAGCGCCTTTTCCGCGAGAGCCCGGGGCTGGTGGTCGGCGGTATCAATCCGACCGGCCGGGCCGAACGCGTGCCCGGCGGATACCGGCTGCACGGCACCTGGTCGTTCGCCAGCGGCTCGGCGCACGCCACCTGGCTGGTCTGCGCCGCCATGCTCGCGGAGGACGACATGGCGTGTCCGTCCCCCGCCGGGCCGCGGACATGCATGGCCTTCGTGCCCAAGAGCGCCGCCGTGTTCGTGGACGACTGGTTCACCATGGGACTACGCGGCACCGGGAGCACGACCTACCGCATCGACGGCCTTGTCGTCCCTGACGATCACACGGTTGACGGTTCCCTCCTGCGGCGCCCCCCGGCTCGCCGCCCGTCCCGGGCCTACGACATCGCCTACTACGACTTCGCTCCGTTCACGACCGCGTCGACAGCACTGGGAATCGTCCAGGACGCCCTCGAGACCTTCCGTTCCCTGGCCCAGGAGAAGATTCCCGCCAGGGCGACGAGTCCGCTGGCGGCCAGTCACACCGTGCAGGCGGGGCTGGCCCGCGCGGAGGTCCTGGCGCGGGCCAGCGCCCTGCTGCTCACCGATGCCGCCGACCAGGCGACGGCATACGGCGAACATGGCGGGGAAGAGCTCAGCGCGCTGATCCGGCTGGCGGCCGCGGCCGTCGGCGAGAACACCGCGACGGCCGTGGACACGCTCTACGACCTGGCCGGGACGAGCGCCCTCTACAGCGCCAGCCGGCTGGACCGCTGTTTCCGTGACATCCATGCGGCGGTCAAGCACATCACCCTCTCGTGGACGAACTTCGAGATGGTCGGCCAGTACTTTCTGGGCGGGGCGCTCCTGACGCGGCGGTGACTGCGAACC
>NZ_CAKJTR010000008.1:2934-13344 GCF_917627355.1 Protofrankia sp. Cj3
CGCTCTTAGTTGATCATGAAGGGTGGCGGTGCTTTTCCAGCGGCGACCGCCGTGCCGGACACCCACGACGTCAGGCGGCGGAGAGCGCGACCTCCGTCGACTTGATCAGAGCGGTCACGGTGGAACCCGACGCGAGACCGAGATCCGTCGCGGCTGCCCGGGTGATCGCCGCTGTGATCTCGCCACCGCCATCGAGGGCGATGTGTGCCACGGTCATGGCATCACCGGTCTCGAGCCTGGAAACCGTGCCAGGCAGCTGATTGCGGATACTGAGACCAGCGACGGTCCCGGTGGTCAGCGACACTTCGGTCGATTTGATCAGAACGTCGACAGCGGACCCCACCGAGATGCCGAGATCCTTGACCGCGTCCATGGTCACTGCGGCGGTGACACGTTGTCCACCGGTGACGTCGATCGATACTGTGCCCATCGCTGCCCCAGTGGTGATCTCGGTAACGGTTCCCGCGAGCCGGTTGCGAATGCTCAAGCTCATTGATCTACCTCATCACGTCAGGATGTTGCTCAGGGGAGAACCGCTCCCAGCCTACGTACAACGGCCACGTACGTCATCAACCTTGTTACCCGTAATGCCCGATAAGGGCGCCTGGCGACAGAGGCGTGGATCAAGGAGCGGGGCTGAGGCGCGTGCCCCAGCCCCGCGATGCCGCCTCCCCTGTTGCCGGTCGCGCTACGCGTGTTTCGGAAGCCGTCGTTCGATCAGGGAGCCGCGTCCAGGTGGTTCCTGGTAAGGCCGCGGACCGGACCGATACCGGATGAGTTGTGTCGGTGTGGCCGAGAACGCGGCCAGGGGCCGCCTGAGCGTGGCGAGCCGAACAGCTGGCTTTCGCGACACGCCCTACGCCGCCGCCGACCTCGCTGCCGCGCATGGGTTCGTACGGCCGGCCGGGCCGGTCCGCGCCCCAGCCGTGCTGGATTGGGGGCCGTACTCGCGCGGTACCGATAGCCCACGAACGGCTTCGCGCCGCACCCGCAAGCGGGTGGCTGGTCGTGCCGGCGGTCGCGGGCAGGCCGTCGCCCATGACGTGGGCCTGTGAACGTCCATGCGGCGCGTCGGACGCTGGTGAACGACGAGGCGGCGGGCGTCGATGGGATGGGCGCATCGCCGCCGAGCCGCTGGTTGCTATAGGTAATGATGGAAGACAGTGCAACAATTTTATTGTTCCGCATATAATGATCATATATCGAAAATCAGCCGCGACTGCGGATGTTCATACACCTGCCAGCCGCGGCTTCGCCAGCCAGGGCGTCGTCCCCAGCCAGGGCGTCGTCCACCGAATCGGGATAGGTCTCGATGTCGGTCGCTTTGAAGGATGCCCAAACGATCATCCCTGGTTCCAGCCGCAGGTCGGCGAGCGCGGCCGGGGTGACATCCGCGAGCACCGGCGGGGCCGCGTCCACCGCGGCCCGAGCCCGGTCACCCAGCAGCTCCAAGCCGGTAACCCGGCCCATCAGCGTGTTACGAGCGCTGCCGTGCGGCTCGTCCACCCCGAGGACGACGGCGGACGGCCGCAGCGCGGCCAGCACCCGTCCGCTGATCGCGGTGTCCGCGATCGTGAGGAGGCCGCCACCGGCCAACCGCACCCGGCCCGCGTCGGCCTCGCCCCGGTAGAGGTTCAGCCCGACGAGCCGGGCCACATAGTCGGTGCGGGGCCGGCGTGCCACCTCGGCCGGCGGGCCCTGCTGTACCACCCGCCCCGCCTCCACGATGACGATGTCGTCGGCGAGCACCATCGCCTCGATCGGATCATGGGTCACGAGCACCGAGGGGCCGGCGAACCCGGTGAGGTGCCGGCGTAGATCCGCCCGGACCGCCAATCGGGTGGATGCGTCCAGCGCCGCGAGAGGCTCGTCGAGCAGCAGCAGGCGGGGTTCCGCGGCCAGGGCCCGGGCGAGCGCGACCCGCTGGGCCTGCCCACCCGACAGCGCCCCGGGACGGCGGCCCGCGAACTCAGCCAGGCCGAACCTTGCCAGCCACACCCCGGCGGCGGCGCGGGCCTCGGCGCGGGGAACTCCCCGGCAGCGCAGGGCGAACGCGATGTTGTCCCGAGCGGACAGGTGGCCGAACAGCAGATAGTCCTGGAAGACCATGCCGACCCCGCGGCGTTGCACCGGGACGAAGATGCCCTCCGCTGAATCATCCAGCGTAACGCCGCCGACGCTGATACGGCCGGTGCCGATGGGCTGGAGGCCGGCGAGCGCCCGCAACAGCGTCGTCTTGCCCGACCCGTTCGGGCCGAGGACAGCCATCGTCGTCCCGCCCGCGACACGTACTGTCACATCCAGCACGAAACCGTTCGCGCGCGCCACCCGGACCCGGGCATGCAGGTCGCCGCCACCCGCCGCGGCGGGCACCGCCGACAGCCGCGTCACCGCGCTGCGCCCTCCTGTCTCGCTCACAGTGTGGTACCCGGCCGCAACCAGCGTTCCCGCAGCAGCAGCAGGACACCCACCGCGACAGCGAGCAGCACGACAGACAGCGCGATCGCCGCGTCCGGATCGGTCTCCAGCGCAAGGTAGACCGCCAGCGGCATTGTCTGGGTTGTCCCCGGGTAGTTCCCCGCGAACGTGATCGTCGCGCCGAACTCGCCGAGTGCACGTGCCCAGCACAACACCCCACCCGCCGCGAGTGACGGCGCGATCATCGGGAGGGTGACCCGGCGGAAGGTGACCAACCGGCTCGCGCCAAGGGTGGCTGCGGCCTCCTCGAAGCGCCGATCGGTCGACCGCAGCGCCCCCTCCACCGTCACGATCAGGAACGGCATCGCCACGAACGCCTCCGCCAGGACAACGCCGGCGGTGGTGAACGGCAGCGTGATGCCGAACCAGGCGTCCAGGTACTGGCCTAGGACCCCCCGCCGGCCGAACGCGAGCAGCAACGCGACCCCGCCGACCACCGGCGGCAGCACCAGCGGAACCGTGATGACCGCCCGCAACAACCTCCGGCCGGGAAAGCTCGACCGGGCCAGCAGCCAGGCCAGCGGCACCCCGGCCAGCAGCGACAACGCGGTCGCGATGGTCGTGGTCAGCAGCGACAGCCGCAGCGCCTCTCCCACCGCCGGTGTGGCCAGCAGCGCGGGCAGGTTGCGCCACGGTGCCCGCACCAGCAGAGCGGCCAGCGGGAGCAGGAGAAACCCGGTCGCGGCCCCGCCCGCGACCGCCAGCGGAACCGGCACCCGTCCGTCCCTGCTCCGGCCGGCTCTTCCGCGGCCCACAACCGGGAACTGACTCACGAACCGGGCGAGAACCCGGCCTTGGCCAGCACCGCCTGCCCGCTGCTCGACAGGACGAACGCGACGAACGCCGCCGCGGCGGTGGGGTTCGGCGCCTTCGTCAAAGCCGCGATCGGATAGGCCGTGGAGGCGTTCTGATTCGCGGGGATCGGGATCCCCTTGATCTTCGCCGCGGCGGCCTGCGCGTCGGTGACATACACCATGCCGGCGTCGACCTCGCCGAGTTCAACGGTGGTCAGCACCGCCTTCACGTCCGGGCCATAGGTCTTTGGCGTCACGCTGACGCCCGCGTTGGACAGGACCTTGGCCGCGACCGCCCCGCAGGGGACCTGGGCCTGGCACAGTGCCACCTTCACTCCCGGCTTTGCCAGGTCCGCGACTGAAGCGATGTTCGCTGGGTTGTTCGGCGGGGTGACGATCTCCATCGTGTTCTTCGCGAACGTCGTCGGCTTGGTTGCCGACCCGGCGTCGACGACGGTGGCCATGTTTGTTGGACTCGCCGAGGCGAACACGTCCGCGGGCGCGGCCTGGGTGAGCTGGGTCGCCAGCGTCGAGCTCGCCCCGAAGTTGAACTTCACGGTCGTCCCGGGATGCGCCGCCTCGAACTGCTTCCCGATCTCGGTGAACGACTCCGTCAACGACGCGGCCGCGAACACCGTCACCGTCCCGGTCACCGGCGCTGTCGTGGCTGGCGGCGCCGATGGCACCGTCGACGCGGCACTGGATCCGGTCGTGTTCGATCCGCATCCGACCAGGACAGCAGTCGCCAGGGCGCACAGCGCCCAGAATTTCGATCGCGTTCTCACGCGTCCCCCTCAACACGAAAATGTCCGCCGGTGCCGACGGCCCCGGCGTGGAATGGCTCAACGGCGCTGCTGAGGAAGTTCCATCACCACGTTGGTCGACTTCACCGAGGCCACCGCGATCACGCCTGGCTCCAGGCCGAGATCGTCGGCGGACTCCCGGCTCATCAACGACACGATCCGGTGTGGACCGGCCTGGATCTCGACCTGCGCCATCACCCCGTCACGGACGACCCGGGTAACGATGCCGGGGAAGCGGTTGCGGGCTGACTCACCGACCACTGCGGCGTCTCCCGCCAGCGGCCGGTCAGCTGAGGCCGCGAGCTCCTTGCTGAACTGCGCCAGCGCCGCGCCCTCGACAGCCTGCCGACCGCTGTCGTCACGGATTACTGGCAATCTGCCCGCGTCCGCCCAGCGACGCACTGTGTCATCGCTGACGCCCAACAGGCCGGCCACATCCGATATCCGCAAAGTCGTCACAGACGCACGATAGCCAGCGCATCCACGTCTGTCTTCCGGAAGGCTGACCGAATTCGCGGTGAGTCATTTTCTGCGACGGTGAGTTATTGATGGAGCCGTCTGCGCATAGCAGCCGCGACAGTGCCATGCCTTCTTGTCATCTTTCCGTCATGCTGTCACTACAGCGGAAGGAGCGGGGCTGGAGTGCGTGCATCGCGCGGTGGCACGGGGAGCCACCCATGGCATGGGCTCTCTTTTCCGCAGTGCACGGAACGGTCCGCCCGGCAGGCCGGCTGCCGGGCTGGCGGATCAGCTGGCGTCGCTTGGCACGGGGCCTGTGCCGGTGGTCGTGGCCGGACGGGGTTTCAGGATCATCAGGTACGGTCCGGTGCCCAGTGACGCTTTCGGGACGGCGGTGTGCGGCTTGGCGCCGGGCGCGGGGCATAACCGCCAGCGGGCGGCGATCGTGGCGATCGCGAGCGTCGTCTCGGCACGGCTGAAGGTGTCACCGATGCACTTGCGACTTCCCGCGCTGAAGGGCACCATCGCGCCGCGCGGGAAGTTCTTGGCGTGTTCGGGCAGCCAGCGGTCCGGGTCGAAGCGTTCCGGGTCGGTGAACAAGGAGGGGTTGTGCCCCATCACGTACGGGCTGTACATCACGATGGTGCCCGCGGCCAGCCGCTGTCCAGCCAGCTCGGTCTCCCGGGTGGTCGTGCGGGTGAGTAACCAGGCTGGTGGATACATCCGCAGGGTCTCGCACAGAACCCGCCAGGTGTAGTCCAGCCGTGGCAGGTCGTCGAACGTCGGTGGCCGGCCACCGAGTACTTCGTCGAGTTCGGCGTGCAGCCGGGCTTCGACCCGCGGGTGCTCGGCAAGGACGTGGAAGGCCCAGACCATGGTGTTGCCGGTGGTCTCCGTCCCGCCGATGAGCAGGGTCATGATCTGGTCGTAGATCTCCTCGTCGGTCAGCCGGTGCTGGCTCTCCTCGTCGCGGGCGGCTACGAGGATCGACAGCAGGTCGCCGCGGTCGGTGCTGGTGCGGCGCTGAATCTCGATCGTCTCTTCGATAATCGTGTGCATCCGGGCCCGTGCCTGGTTGAACCGGCGGTTATCCGGGGTGGGGATCTTCTCTTGCCAGCCGATCGGTGCGACCGTCCGCTTGTAGACGCCCCGCATGATGATCGGCATGTAGTGGGCGATCTCGGGAATGATGGGACGGTCACTCACCGTCGTCGCGAACATGGTACGGGCGGTGATCCGTAGGGTCAGGGTGTGCATCGCGTCGTTGATGTCAAACAGCTGGTTGTCCGTCCAGGAGCTCAGGAGATCGTCGATCTCTTCCCGCATCAGCCTGGTGTAGCCGGGCAGCCGGGACGGGTGGAACGCCGGCTGGAGCATCCGCCGCTGCTGGCGGTGGTCTTCCCACATCGAGCTGACGAGCCCGTTGCCCACGAGCAGCCGCACCTTGTCGAACAGTGGCCCGCCCTTGTCGAAGGTGCGTGTGTCCATCAGGACCTGCGTGACCAGCTCGGGGTGGCAGGCCAGATAGGCCTCGCGCGGCCCGATTTTGATCCGGACGAGGTCTCCTTGGGCGGGTAGCGAGGACAGGAACCGCAACGGCGACCGCCACAGCTGGAGGGCGTGGCCGATCACCGGGATGCCGCCCGGGGCGGTCGCGACGGAATAGGCACGGTCGGTCCCGTCTTTGCGGGGGGACGGCGTGGCCACCCGGTCGGGAGCGCCGCCGGATGTGTCGGCCTCTGAGGCTGCGGCCTCCGAGGCTGCGGTCACCGTTCTGTGCGGGACCGGGCATCCGGGCGCGGTGCTGGTCCCGGTGGCGGCGGTGATCGCGGTGGCTGGCGTCTCGACCGTCCCGACCGGCCAGGGCTGTGATCGGAAGCGTGTCACGGAGGCGTGGAGGTCTACCCATCCTGAGGTCGAGCCGTCCCATGCCGAGCCGTCACCGAAGTAGCGCGGGGTCAGGTACTCGAACTCCTGGCTGCCGCCCATCAGGTGGTCTACCGCGGTGAGGTAGGTGCGTACGTCACCGCGTGTACCGAGCGGGCCGGACAGCAGATCGTCGCGAGCCTCGATGTAGGCCTTCTCATGGTGCTCGACGAGTGCGCAGAGCCGGTTGACAGCGTCTTGCAGGCTGAGCCCGTCTCGTTCGGTCAGGACCCGTACGACGGTCATCGTGTCGTCCTGGGCGCGTTCCTTACGCCATGACAGCAGATCGTTTATTATGATCATTTGTCGTCGGCAGTGCTGGTGGACTTCGGTGAGCTGCGGGAGAACGTCGCTCATGTCCACGGCCGCGCCGTACTCGGTCAGCAGTTCGATGAAGTCGCAGCCGAAGCTGTCCATCCGGACTGCCAGGCAGGCTTCGTAGTCCGGTACGTTTTTTGTGATCTTAGAGTGGATCTCGGTGGCGCATCCGCGTAGGAAGGCCTCCAGGCTCGCGGCGAACCTGGACACCTGGGCCGGGCTGAGGTTGGGGCTGATCCGTTTCCAGAGGTCTTTGGCCGCGCGGCTGTAGGGGAGGTCGTTGGCCGGATCGCCGTCGCCGCGGAAGTCCGCGATGATGGTGGCGAAGACATCCCGGGCCTTGCCGTCACTGGCGCCGAGGGCTGATCGGTCCGAGACGAAGCTGTCAATCACCGTCACGTATTGGTACCAGTCCGCGATGTCGCGAGCTCGTTGCTCGTCAGCGTTCGGAACAGTGAGAGGACCATAGATCCCGTTTCGCTGGCGCAGGAAGGCCAGCAGGTCCTCCTCGGTCGCGAAGCACGCGCCGAGCTGCGTCCGTACCCAGCCGTTCGAGGCAAATTCGATCTGGGCGGCTTTCGGGTGGTAGGCGAACGGGAGGGAACGCGGCAGCTCAGGGAGAAAGAATTCCCGCGCCGGCGGAGTGAACGCATCCAACCTGGTGAGCGTCGGCTCTGCTTCCATAATCATTCCTCGGGTGGAATCTGGGGCGTGGTTTGATGCTACGAATAAGTAAGCTGCCCCGTGTTGTCGCGGTCGGCGGTCCTGATATCAGCTGGTCAGCGAAATGACCGCATGAGGAAAACGGCAATTAGGCGCCGGGAAAGAAGCGTTTTTGGAATCATGGGGATGGTCGGAAAGCGTGGTCGAAGGTTTTCCGGTGAGAACGTCAGCGGAGCCGGAGTACTGGAAGGACCGACGTTGGCGGGTGCTGTCGGGAATCCGGTACCACGGGTCCGGCTGGCCTGGGGAAGAGAGTGCGCGATCGTACCTCTCCACATTGGGTGAGCAGCACAAAACCTGATGAACAGCAAACAATCCGGCCGGCGAGAGTCAGCGGAGCTGACCGTGCTAGATCCCCCGTGGAACCGCGTCAGTGCGGCCGGCCGGAGCCGACCGCTCTTGCTGATCGGAAGAAGCGCGCAGGGGGAAGAGTAGCACGCTGTCCGCAGCCACGGAAGTATATGGTTTGATCATCCGTAAATGCGCTGGTTGGCTGACTGGAACGGGGAGTGGGCGCGCGATGTACCCACCCCCACCCATTGATCATTCCCCAGTTGCCGGGCACTCGTGGTACCGCGGATGGGTGTATGCCTATCGGAGGATTTTTGTTACAGAGAGTAATTACTAAAGGAATTTTGCATAATTATTTTTCATTTTTAGATAAATTATATTTTTATGATAAAAGGATCGGGATCCTCTCATCGAGCCTTGAGTGGGGCTGCGTCGTTGGCGCGCGGTGTCGATGTGATCATTGTCATCTGTCGGCCGTCTTCGGTCCGCAAAAAATCCCCCGGGAGGGGGGAAGCGCGGCGGTCTGGCCGGCCGCGATGGTGCATACCAGGTTTCCCTCCTGGGATGGGTCGACACATGGGCCAAGATCAAAAAAAGGAAGCGGGCCGGCGCGCTGGCAAGGAAATCAGCGGAGCCGGAATCGTCCTGCTGACGCTTGCGTCAGGGCAGTTTCTCATGACGCTCGACAGCTCGGTCATGAATGTGTCGATCGCGACCGTCGCCAAGGATGTCGGCACGACCGTTACCGGCATCCAGACAGCCGTCACCTTTTACACGCTGGTGATGGCCGCATTTATGATCACAGGAGGTAGGCTCGGCCAGATTCTCGGCCGAAAACGCGCTTTTGTCATCGGGTGCGTCATTTATGGATGTGGATCATTCATTACCGCGCTTGCCGGGAACCTTGCCACGCTGATGTTCGGGTGGTCCTTTCTCGAAGGTGTCGGGGCAGCGTTGATCATGCCGGCGATCGTAGCCCTGATCGCGTCGAACTTCACCCGCGACCAACGCCCGCGCGCGTATGGGCTCGTCGCCTCGGCCGGCGCGATCGCGGTGGCGGCGGGCCCCCTCATCGGTGGGCTGCTCACTACCTATCTGTCCTGGCGATGGGTGTTCGCCGGTGAGGTTCTCGTCGTATTCGTCATCCTGATCCTCACCCGTCAGATGGCCGACACCCCGCCCACGGTGGGCACGCGGCTCGACCTGGTGGGCACCGTGTTGTCGGCACTCGGGCTCGGGCTCGTCGTGTACGGCATTCTCCGTTCGGGGAGCTGGGGCTTTGTCCAGCCCAAGACGGGTGCTCCCAGCTGGCTTGGACTGTCGCCGGTCAGCTGGCTGATACTCGCGGGCGGGATTGTGCTGCGGCTCTTCCTATGGTGGCAGACCCACCGTCTCGCCCGCGGCGACGCCGTGCTCATTGATCCGGCGATGTTGCGGAATCGGATCCTGCGGGGCGGGCTCATCTCGTTCTTTTTCCAGTACTTTCTGCAAGCTGGCCTCTTCTTCGCCGTGCCGTTGTTCCTGTCAGTGGTGCTCGGGCTTTCAGCGGTCGCGACCGGTATCCGGTTGCTGCCCCTGTCCAGCACCCTGTTGCTGGCCGCCGTGGGCATTCCCAAGATTTTCCCGGACGCGTCGCCACGCCGCGTTGTCCAGACCGGCTTTCTCGCGCTGTTTGCCGGTATCGTAATCATGGTGGCCGCGCTCGACGCGGGTGCCGGAGCCGAAATCGTGACCTGGCCGATGTTGCTCGCGGGCCTCGGTATTGGCGCCCTGGCGTCACAGCTCGGGAGCGTTACCGTGTCGTCGGTGCCCGACGAACACAGCGGTGAAGTCGGTGGGGTACAGAATACTGTCACGAACCTTGGTGCCTCGATCGGAACCGCACTGAGCGGCGCGGTGCTCATCTCTTCGCTGACCGCGTCGTTCCTCAGTGGTGTCCAGCACAACCCCGCCGTCCCCGCGGATCTTTCTTCGAAGGCGCAGGTGGAGCTGGCTGGCGGCATCCCGTTTATTTCCGACGAGGACCTGAAGACCGCGCTCAACAGGGCTGGGGTGCCTCCACACACGGCCGGAGCGATCGTCGAGCAGAACGCGACCGCCCGCATTGACGGACTGCGCACGTCATTGTCTCTACTGGCCGCCATCGCATTGATCGCGCTGTTCTTCAGCCATCGGATCCCGACCCGGCAACCATCCCAGTAGTACTTCGTTTGGTCGCCGCATCGAATCACCATGATTCTGGACAAGTACATACATATTGCTGGGTAAATTTATGCCGACAATAGACGATCTTGTACGATCACCTCGACGGCTCGAGGCCTGTCCATCGAAGTACCCGTGGGGGCGCGGAACGGCCCTGACCACGACAGCGCGGTCAGCTGTGACAGCATCACCACGATCCCGGCCAGGCGGCTCGTGCGGCAGGTCGGTTCCCTGATCGAACAACGACTTCCGAAACACGCTGTAGGAACACGCGCTGACCGAAGCCACCGTCGCAGCCCTCGCCTGACGAAATCCGCTGGCGATGGCGTGGCCTCCGGGCCCATCCCGGCATCGAGATCGCGTTCCGTAGAGAACAGACAGATCGGATTTTATTTAGAGCGACCGGCAATAGGGGA